>NZ_JBFOEY010000006.1:0-207090 GCF_040886985.1 Enterococcus sp. C76
TAAATATGCGCCCATAGCTCAACTGGATAGAGTGTTTGACTACGGATCAAAAGGTTAGGGGTTCGACTCCTCTTGGGCGCGTCGATACGGAATAGTATATTCCGTATTTTTTTTTGTTGATTCTAAAGGATTTATTTAACAAAAAGCGTTCTTCTTTCTTTCTATTACCAAATTCGTTATAATTAAGGTCAATATTAGTCAAAGGGAATGAATAAGATGGCACATCAGAATACCTCGGATTTAATTGAATCATATATAAAGAAAATTCTGGAAAATAGTGAAATGATCGAGATTCGAAGGATTGAAATGGCAGACCTCTTTAACTGTGTTCCTTCTCAAATCAATTATGTGATTAATACCCGTTTTACCATCCAACGCGGTTATTTAGTAGAGAGCAAACGCGGGGGTGGCGGTTATATACGAATTGCGAAAGTAAGAATTTCAGATAAAAAACAGTTACTTGAGCAGATAAATCAGTTGTTTGATGATACAATCAGTGAGAAAAATGCTTTTGCTATTATTCAAAAACTTTATGAAGACCAAATAATTACAAAAAAAGAAGGAAACTTGATGTTAAGTGCAATTGCAAAAAACACATTGAATTTCAATGAATTTGAAGATCATACACGTGCTCGGATTCTCCGAGCATTTCTGGAACGTTTAAGTTATGAAGATGGGAAGTGAGATTAGATGGAAGAACTTTTTACTGAAAGAGCCCAAGCGGTATTAGAAATTGCACAAGAAGAAGCAAAACGATTGAAACATCAATCAGTTAGTTCAGAGCATGTTTTACTAGCATTAGTAGTTGAACAAAATGGAATTGCTGGAAAAGTATTACGTGAAATGGATTTGAATGAGACAGAAATTTATGAAGAAATTGAACATCTGATTGGTTATGGCGGTATCCGTTCTTACCCTAAAGGAGTCTTTCTTCCATATTCTCCAAGAATGAAACAAGTTTTTGCTTTAGCTAGCAGCGAAGTAAAGAAAACGGGTTCTCAAAAAGTTGGAACAGAACATATTTTGATGAGCTTATTAAAAGATGAAAGTATCATGGCTACTCGAATCATGATCAACTTAGGTATCAGCCTTTCAAAAGCCCGACAAGTTCTGAAACAAAAAATGGGACTAGCTGGTGATTCGGGTGGAAAGGGAATGAATCGTCGTAGAAATATACAAGATAAACGGCAAACACCGCAAGGAACACCTACACTGGATTCATTAGCACGCGATTTGACGAAATTAGCAAAAGAAAACAAGTTGGACCCAGTTGTTGGTCGTTCTAGAGAAGTCAAACGGCTTATTCAGATTCTTAGCCGACGGACAAAGAACAACCCTGTACTGGTGGGCGAACCTGGTGTAGGTAAAACAGCCATTGCTGAAGGACTAGCGCAAAAAATCATTTTAGGAGAAGTACCAGAAGACATGCAAGAAAAGCGCCTGATGATGCTTGATATGGGATCTTTGGTTGCTGGTACGAAATATCGCGGTGAATTTGAAGATCGAATGAAAAAAGTCATCGACGAAATCTATAATGATGGTCAAGTAATCTTATTCATTGATGAATTGCATACCTTGATTGGTGCAGGTGGAGCAGAAGGAGCAATTGATGCTTCGAATATCTTGAAGCCGGCGTTAGCTCGAGGAGAATTACAAACGATCGGAGCAACGACCCTAGATGAATATCAAAAATATATCGAAAAAGATTCTGCATTAGAGCGACGTTTTGCACGAATTCAAGTAGATGAACCAACTCCTGAAGAAGCGGAAGAGATTCTTCAAGGATTACGTTCAAGATATGAAGAGCACCACGGGGTAGAGATTACAGATGAAGCTGTGCGGGCAGCAGTGAATCTTTCTGTTCGTTATATCACTTCTCGTCAACTACCTGATAAAGCTATTGATTTGATTGATGAATCAGCAGCGAAAGTCCGTTTGGATCAAACCGATCACTTAACAAAATCAACTGTAATCAAATTAGAAATTGATGAATTAGTACAAGAAAAAGAAGCAGCAATCCAAAAACAAGACTTTGAAAATGCTGCGCAATTACGTAGACAAGAAAAAGCACTACGTAAAAAGCTACAAAAAGTTTCTGCAATCGAAGCAAAACAGGAACAAGGATATGCTGATCGTGTAACAGAAGAAGATGTTGCTACAGTTGTATCGGAGTGGACTGGTGTCCCTCTACAGCAGTTGGAGAAAAAAGAAAGTGAACGTTTGTTAGAATTGGAAGGTCTCCTGCATGAACGTGTGGTTGGTCAAGATGAGGCTGTCAAAGCAGTTTCACGCGCCATCCGTCGTGCACGAAGCGGCTTGAAAGATCCTGACCGTCCAATTGGGTCATTTATGTTCCTTGGACCAACTGGTGTCGGAAAAACAGAATTGGCCAAAGCACTTTCAGAAGTCATGTTTGGAAGCGAAGATGCCCTGATCCGTGTTGATATGTCAGAATTTATGGAAAAATACAGTACAAGCCGATTAATCGGATCTCCTCCAGGATACGTAGGGTATGATGAAGGTGGACAGTTGACAGAAAAAATTCGTCAAAAACCATATTCAGTGATTCTCTTAGACGAAGTGGAGAAAGCACATCCAGATGTTTTCAATTTACTTCTGCAAGTATTGGATGATGGTCATTTAACAGATTCTAAAGGTAGAAAAGTGGACTTTAGAAATACGATCATGATTATGACTTCAAATATCGGAGCGACACAAATCCGAGAAGAAAAAAATGTCGGATTTAATGTCCAAGATGTCACGAAAGATCACAAAGCCATGCAAAAACGTATCTTAGAAGAGTTAAAGAAAGCTTTCCGACCTGAATTCTTGAATCGAATTGATGAGACTGTCGTCTTCCATTCATTGAGTAAAGATGAAATCCATACAATCGTCCAAATCATGAGTAAAGCGATTATCAAGCGATTGAAAGAACAAGATATTCAAGTGAAAATCACCCCATCTGCAATCGATGTGATCGGGAAAGCCGGATTTGATCCTGAATATGGTGCACGTCCAATCCGTCGCGCACTTCAAAAAGAAATTGAAGATCGATTGAGCGAGGCGTTGCTTGGCGGAGAGATTCGTTTAGGTGACCACGTAACAGTAGGTGCTTCAAAAGGAAAGATCACATTGAATGTTCGCGGACCTAAAAAGGAAACAGTAGGTTCCCTATAGGTACTTGGTCTAGGTAGCTGAATTTTTATAATAGTAAGACTTGATTAAGAGGTTGTGACAAGTTTTTTGTCACAATCTCTTTTTATATTTGGACAGAATATATCGAACTTTATTTTGACTTTTTGTGAAATAATTTTCAAAAATCCGACTTTAAATAGAAGAAGTATTGGAAAGTTTTTAGAGCTATGCTACTATTATGAAGTTGTAGGAGGAGGAAATTATGATCGAACTCATAACCACAGTAGAGACTATCAAACAAGCAGAACAGTTGCTTGCTGCAGGTGCAGACACACTATATTTCGGTGAAGAGCAATTTGGATTGCGTCTGCCTGCTTCATTTACACGAGAAGAACAGCGACAATTAGTAGAATTAGCACACAAGCATGGTAAAAAAGCAAATATTGCTGTAAATGGGATCATTCATCCTGAAAAAATGAAAAATGTACCTGAATATTTGGCTTTTTTAAAAGAAATAAACGTAGATGTGATCACAGTTGGTGATACAGGTATCATTTATACGATGAAAAAAAATCCTGAATTGCGTATACCGTATATTTATGATGCTGAAACATTAGTAACGAGTGCACGTCAAATCAATTTTTGGGCGAAAAAAGGCGCAGTTGGCGCAATACTTGCTCGTGAAGTTCCTTTTGAAGAGATGAAGGCGATGGAAGAAAAACTCGACATCCCTGTAGAAATCCTTGTGTATGGTGCTACATGCATCCATCAATCCAAACGTCCACTGCTACAGAATTACTATAACTATACGAAGCAAGACGAACAAAAAGATCGTGAAAGAGGTCTTTTTATCTCGGAACCTAAAAAAGAAGAGACACATTATTCTATTTATGAAGATAGTCATGGCACACATATTTTTGCCAGTAATGATCTAAATCTCTCGAATGAATTGAATGAACTTTATCAGCATCATTACCGTACATGGAAATTGGACGGGTTATTTACTCCAGGCGAAAATTTCGTGAATATCACTCAACTATTCGCCGAAGCAAAAAAACAAATTTTAGAAGGCAGCTGGGATCAAGCAAAAGCAGAAAAATTGACGAGCGAAATCAACAAATTACATCCTGAAAACCGTAAATTAGATACAGGATTCTTTTATATTGATCCTTCTGCTATCAAATAAGGAGTATGATGAATGAAATGACAGTAAAAAGAAAATTGAAACGTCCAGAAGTCTTAGCGCCAGCAGGAACACTGGAAAAGTTAAAAACAGCGATCCATTATGGAGCAGATGCAGTATATATTGGCGGAAATGCGTATGGTTTAAGAAGCCGTGCAGGCAATTTTACTTATGAAGAAATGGCTGAAGGGGTTGCTTTTGCAAAAGAACACGATGCAAAAGTGTACGTGGCTGCTAATATGGTCACCCATGAAGGAAATGAAGAAGGCGCTGGGGAATTTTTCCGCAGTCTGCGCGATGTCGGTATTTCTGCAGTGATCGTTTCTGATCCAGCTTTGATCGAAATTTGCGCGACAGAAGCTCCAGGTCTGCCGATCCATTTATCCACTCAAGCTTCAGCAACCAATTTTGAGACATTGGAATTCTGGAAAGAGGAAGGGTTGGAACGTGTCGTTTTAGCTCGTGAAGTTTCAATGGAGGAAGTGGCAGAGATCCGTAAAAATACGGATATCGAAATCGAAGCATTTATTCATGGAGCCATGTGTATCTCTTATTCTGGTCGCTGCACATTGTCCAACCATATGTCAATGCGGGATGCGAATCGTGGCGGATGCTCTCAATCTTGTCGCTGGAAATATGGATTGTTCGATATGCCTTTTGGTCAAGAACGAAATAGTTTGACTGATACAGGAGAAATTGAAGAAGAATTCTCGATGAGTGCAGTTGATATGTCCATGATCGAGCATATTCCAGAATTGATTGAAAACGGCGTAGACAGCTTCAAGATCGAAGGAAGAATGAAATCGATCCATTATGTATCTACAGTGTCAAACGTCTATAAAGCAGCTGTAGACAGCTATATGGAAGATCCTGAAAACTATGTCTGCAAACAAGAATGGATCGACGAGTTATGGAAAGTGGCACAACGAGAGTTAGCTACAGGCTTTTATTACAATACACCAACTGAAAACGAGCAATTATTTGGTGAACGTCGTAAAATCCCAGTATATAAATTTGTCGGTGAAGTATTATCTTATGATGAGGCAACACAGATTGCTACGATACGTCAGAGAAACTTATTCTCTGTGGGGGATGAAATCGAATTTTATGGTCCAGGATTCAGTCATTTCAGTCAAACAGTCGAAATCATGCATAATGAAGAAGGCGAATCCATTGACCGAGCACCAAATCCAATGATGGTTTTGACCATGCCAGTCGCACAACCAGTAAAACCTGGAGATATGATCCGGAAACGCAAATAAAGAAAAGCTGATACATCCTTGTTTCAAGCATCTTCGCATACAAAATCCAAGAAAAGTGTTACACTTGTTTTCTGTAGAAAAAGGATCGTTAAATAAAGGTTTTGATTGATCTCTTCAATAAGGAGGAACAAAATGCAAATATATGATTACATCGTAATTGGTGGCGGCTCTGGCGGTATTGCTTCAGCAAACAGAGCAGGGATGCATGGCGCAAAAGTTTTGCTGATTGAAGCAAATGAATTAGGCGGAACCTGTGTCAATGTCGGTTGTGTACCTAAAAAAGTCATGTGGCAAGCAAGTACGATTTTGGAAACAATTGAACGTGATGCTCCAAGTTACGGCATCCAAGCAGATTTAAAAAGTGTCGATTTCGCCGGTCTAGTAGAAAGACGAGAAAAATATATTGATTTTCTACACGGTGCTTACCAAAGAGGATTAGATAGCAATCATGTCGAGGCTATAAAAGGATATGCTACTTTTATCGATAGTCAAACGATCGAAGTAAACGGTGAAACTTATCATGCGCCTAAAATCTTGATTGCAACTGGAGGCCGTGCAAGCAAGATGAGCATTCCTGGTGGTGAGTACGCCATTGATTCAAATGGATTTTTTGAATTAAAGGAATTACCTAAGAGAGCAATTGTTTTAGGTGCTGGATACATCGCAGCTGAACTTTCAGGTGTATTTCGTGGTTTAGGTAGTGAAGTCATGTGGGCATACCGAAAAGAACGTCCACTTAGAACGTTTGATAACATGCTTTCGGACAATCTGATCCAAATGTACCAAGAAGCTGGGATCAAGACTTACGCACATCATATTGCTAAAGAAATCACTAAAAATGATGACGAATACACGGTGTTATTTGAAAATGGCGAAACCTTAACTGGCGATTGTGTCCTTTTTGCAGGCGGGCGTGTACCGAATACTGAAAATTTAGGTCTGGAAAATACAAATGTCGAATTGGACGAAAAAGGATTTATTAAAGTAGATAAATACCAAAACACAACGGATGAACATATTTTTGCGGTTGGTGATGTAATCGGTAAATTAGACTTGACTCCTGTTGCAATCGCAGCTGGCCGACGTTTGTCGGAACGTTTGTTTAATGGGAAGAAAGATTCTTATCTGGACTATAATCTTGTTCCGACAGTTGTCTTTACGCATCCACCAATTGCAACGATTGGATTGACAGAAGAAGAAGCATTGGAAAAATACGGAGAAAATGACCTGAAAGTTTATCGTTCACGCTTTACTCCAATGTACTTTGCTTTGAATGAATATCGTCAAAAATGCGAAATGAAATTGATTTGCGTCGGAAAAGAAGAAAAAATTGTCGGCTTGCATGCTATTGGTGTAGGTGTCGATGAAATGCTACAAGGTTTTGCTGTGGCTATCAAGATGGGCGCAACTAAAGAAGACTTTGATAATACAGTAGCCATCCATCCAACAGGAGCGGAAGAATTCGTAACGATGCGATAATTTAATACTAGCAGTTCCAGCAGCTTTTTATTGAATAAACCAATGTAAAACCAGAAAATCAGTATACTGATTTTCTGGTTTTTTGTTTTTTAACTATTTATGTAAGATTGCTTCGATATTTTCCCAAAACGAATAAGTAGGGAAGTTGGATATTTTGATCATCTTCGTATTCAGCTGGTTCCTATCTAAAGGAAAGTCAGTCAAAACCAAATCATATTGATTGATCAACCGATAGTTCAAATCAAAAAAGCTATCCTGATATTCTTTTATTTCTTTTATCTCAGGAAATTTTTTAGTTAACAATTCCTTATATAAGAAACAAACTTTCGGTTCTTGAGAAGAAAGGATCATGACTGTATATGTCTTTTTTTTTGGAATGATTCGATCAATAAGAGCTGGAGACAGCAAAACCAGTTCTTCCAGCAATTCTTCATATAATAGACGATTGGTTAGAATAAACGAATAATTTTCTTCCACCAATGCTTGTTCATAAAAAGAAAGAATGAGTGGATCCGATTTCAAGACGATCACAAAGAATTGTTTAAAGGAATTGGGTAGAAAAGGTAAAAACTCCTTCTTGAAAGAAATCAAATGATACAAGTAATTTAATTGCTGATCAGATAACATCGTATCAGTAGATAAAGAACGATAGAAATTTTGTGACAAGTTTCTTAATTTTTTGATTTCATGAGCTGGCGCCTTTACAGAAGCAAAATGGATCATTTGGCTGATTGGACGCAAAAGTTCACTAGCTGTTTCTTTAGTTAAATAGAAATGATAATTTTTCTCCATAACGGAGCAAAATGTAATGTTATTTTTCGTTCGCTCAAAAAATAAATCAATATCCATTTCGAGAGGTTGGCTTTTCAACTGATCGGATAATTTATGTTTCTTTCCGATCCGGATAATAGAAATCAAAAAATAATAAATCAAAAACAGCTGTTTGTGGCCAGATAGTTTGTTTAATGGAGGATAAAGTTTCATGTATCGTTTGATAGCTGCAGACAATATTTGGTAATGAGGAAGTTGATCCGGTGTATAGATCTCCTCAAATAAACTGCAGTAAAAAAAACGTATTTGTCTCTCCTCACCTTGAATATGTACATATGGAGTAGTGTGGATTCTAAAAAGAAATCCTCGCTTTTGAAAGGATTCATTCAGAAACATAATGATTCTGCGAATACTTGCTGTACTTAGAAATAACTGATCAGCTAGTTTAGCAATACAAGGTTCTTGCATCAAAATGATTTTCAACAATTGTATATGGCTTGAATGTTTTAAGATAGTACTCGTGATGCTTTCTAAATTATATTCACAAGTTAATCTCAAAGAAACTTTCTGATGCTCGTTGATATGAATAGATGCCGGAGAATGAACAAAATTAAATGCAGCAATATCAGATAAGAGTGTTTTTTTTGTTACAGCAATTTTCTTCGCTAAGTCTTCTAAATAAAATGAATCCATACTCAAAAGCATGGCTAATCTTAACTGTCTTTCTGATAATTTTTCAAGCATAGTTATATCTTCTGTCATATTTCCATCTGCGTTTTTTAAGAAATAATAGATAAAACGCTCCTTCACTTCCTTTCTTTTCGGTCGTTCTTAATTATTATCCCATGTTATAGAGAAAATTGATTCATTTGTATGTTTGTTCAACAATTTTAAGCAACAGGCAGAATAAACAGCAAAAACAGAATGCTTTTACCTCGTGTTTTTGTTAATTAAAATAACTAAATAACCATAAAATAAATAGTTTGATATTTTGTATTTTAGTTATTTTTAATTATGTATTTATAAATCCTTATTGTACTCTCTATATTTACAGTAAAAAAATAAAACATAAATAAAAAGCTTAGATAGAAATATCATGCTTATGTTCTTTAGATTATTGTTATTTAAAATAGCAAATATAACTACTAAATGAAAATTAAACCAACTATACTTTTAATTATTTTATATAAAATTGTTTTTTTATTTATATCTTCGAGGGTTGAAAATGATATTTCAAGGGAGTTGCTCTTCATTCGATTTTTTGTTTCCGAAAATAAAAGATCGTTTTCTTTTATTTTTTTGATACATACTCCCTTAGATATAGTTATTTATACTGTTTATCCAAAAATAATAATTATAACATACAAAAACAGTTTTTAAGAAACAGGTTTTCCAAAATAGAAAAAAAATAATACTAAATTCTAGCGTAAATAACTGTAGGATAGATTTAATAGCAAACGAGAAAAGGGGAAGTAAAAAATGGTAGGATTTTTGGAAAAACAACTAGAGAGACAAATCATGCTGATCTGCTTGTTAAGCATGGATATGGCTGAGATCAACGACCTTGCGGAAGAGCTAAAAGTGACGGATAAAACAATTATTGCAGATATTGATAATTTTAATTCTTCTTGTTTTCCTGCGTACATCGAGGTCAATCAGTATAAAGAAGTAACGTTGAAAATACCCAGTAACCTCAATTTAGATGATATTTTTATCAAGATCCTAAATAATTCTATCTATATAGAAGTCTTAAAATACATTCTGATTTCAGAACCGTCTTTAACTGAGATTTCAGCTAAATTATTTTTGAGTAAGACAAGTGTCAGGAGAATCATTACCAAAATAAATACGTACTTTTCAAAAGAAAGATTAGATATACAAATCATCTTAACCACCAGACTACAAATCATCGGTGATGAAATCTATATTCGCAAATTTTTCTCAAGTATGTTCAAAGAAATCTGCAAAGAAAAAGATCTTCCTTATTTTGAAATGATTTATAAAATGTTGAAACGCTGTTTGATCAAGCAAGGACGGGATGCTAGCTCTTCTAAAATCATTTATACAGTTTATTATATTTTTACTTCGATCATTCGAATCGGGAACGACCATCTGATTCCCAAAGAGGAACTGGCAGATCGGCCAGCTGTCGTTGACTCAATTATGGAAACGATCAAGAGCGATACCGTCTTCTGCACGCTTATCAATCAAAATTATAAATTTGTGATCAGTAGAGAAAATATAGAAAATATTTTGAGCCCATATCTCAGTCTGCTTTTTACCAATCCAGCTGAAACAGATGAGTATATGCTCAGAAGAGTAGAACTGTTTCTTAAACATTTCTATTATCTTTCCAATATCAATGAAACGGTCACACCTGAAAAGGTTTTGCATTTTACCAGTTTTATTACCTTTTATAAAGAATTGACTTTTTTCAAAGTCAGCTATGCAGATATCTTTTATAAGAAAATCCTGAAGAAAAAAGTCCAGATTTGGGAAGCTTATCAAAGTGCATTGATCATCTCTAACTTATCCTCTGTACGGAAAAATGAACTTTTGTTAAAAGAATTACTGTTGGAGCTGATTGTCTCTTCGAATGAATTACTGCATCGAGTGGAGCCAAAACTAAAAGAACGGTCTATTTTGTTATTAAGTTCACAAGAAATGGGACTTCCTATTTTATATAAGAACTTGATTTTGAATAAGTACCCTTCTTTTAAGAAAGTCGATATTTATGAAAAAGATGTTTTTTCTTTAGACTATACACTGATCAACCAATATGACCTAGTATTGACCGATGTGAATTTGAATTTGAATCGCATATCTTCTGCCATTCTGAAAATTTCTAAAGTACCGACGGATGCTTTCTGGCATAATTTGGAAACGTTTCTTCATTCCACATGAGAAAAGAGTTGCCAATAAATTATTATTTCGGAAAAAGTAGGTGTGGTATAGACAATTTTCAGCGTTAAGATAAAAATAAAAACACTGGAGGAACGAAAATGAAAGAGTTAATCGGTTTATTTTGTATTTTATCCTTTACGTTCAGAATATTGGCCTCAATGATCAAAGCATTGTATTACGTGGCAAGAACCCTTGTTTTATTACCAGTTGCAGGATACAAGTGTTACAAAGAATGCAAAGCCAACAAAAGAGAGAGTAATCTTTCAGCTATTTCATCTACATCATCAAGGGAAAGCAATAGACAATATGGGACTATTGCCAATCGGATATCAGATGCTTCCAAGGATGCAGACAAGACAAATAAGTTAAAAAACGAACCGATTTTACCCAAGAACAAGCAATTTGTCGTTAACCACAACAATATATAGAGTAAAAATCTGAGAGGAAGTAAAAAAGATGCTTACACCAATCAATCAAAAGTTATTTGAACTTCTGGAATATGACCTAAAAGACGAAAGATTTACAAAAGATCTGTCTATTATCGACAAAGAACAACGAAGTAAGACCACTAATATCGATATTGATATCAACGGGTTGAACGAATCCCTTTCAATAGCAATTAACAAAAAGTTCGAAACTCTAACGGAAGAAAAAAAGTTATATGGTTATCTTTCAGAGGAAAAGAAACTTCAAAGCATCATCAATAAGATAAATGAAAAGCCATTCGTTGAGTTGGAGCAAGAAAGAAAGACATTCGAGGAGAAGCTTGAAAAAGTCACTGGCCATCAAGAGAAGATCAAGCAAGAAAAAGGCACGGTTGTTTATACATCCGATCAAACGTTTAACACCGAAACCTATCAGAATGAGAAGCTGATTTTGTCTCGAATAAATGTGACAGAAAACAATCGTCTGATCGGCAACATAAATGATTCTATCCTAGCAGCTGAAAAAAGAGTAAACATACTAAGAGAGGAATCGAGGAAACTAAAAAACCATTTATCTCAAAATTTAGAGGTAATAGAACAGAAAATTAAAGAACTTAAACCTATGCTACTCCCAACACCTAAAGAAGAACGGCGAAAAAGTTGGGAAATAAATAACGATGTGGTAATTGTACAGCTCGAAAAACTAGAAAAAGAAAAAACAGTAATTGAATCACAAATCAAAACCATTGATGTTGCAACTTCACGAACTGTTCCTATCGCACAAGTAGAATTCTCCAAAGATCTGCCCAAAAAGGAAGATATCCCAAAAGAGCAGCCTAGCCAAATAGTCAAAGAAAGTGTACCTTTTCATCGAGCTGATAGTGAAAAGGTGCAGCCGAGGATTCCAGTGCCACCACCTATGCCACGTGATCCATTATGGCAGAGACAAGAAACACAAAAGTCAGAGAAAGCACCTCATCCTATTGAGCCGAACGTTATCATTCAAGAGCAACCTAGCCAAAAACGGGAAAATGGACCTCGTCCAAGAGCTGCTAGCGATCCTGGAGAGTCTCGGACAGACGTACCAGATAGTGGTAAAAAGACGCAAGATACACCTGAAAGAGACAAGAAAGAGGAGCCGGATAAATCAACTAAAGATGCTTTACATACAGCAATCGGCGAAAACTTAAAAGCTAGACAAGAACTGCTCCAAGTGACGATTGAAAAACAAAGAGAAATACTTGGTATCATTCCTAAAAAAGCAAAACATTTACCAGAATTAAATGCGATAGATAAGAAGATCCAAGAAAATGAAGCCGAACTCGCAAAACTGAAGACCCAGTTAGATGACCCTAAAACGTGGAAGCCCGAAATGATCCAACTGCCAAAGGGGCAATCCGCTACTGTTGAAAATATCAAAGCAGATACTGACAAGATCAAAACAGATATCGAAAAGATCAAAAGCATGGATATCAAAGATTTAAAAAAAGAACTATTCCCACATTCTAAAAAAATGCGTTGGCTCCGCCGAGCGTTGCATCTATGGCCTTTGGCGGCATACCCTTTATTTGTGAGTTGGGCAGTGATGATTTTACCAGCTCTGACGGTTAGTCTCTATGCGGCACCAGTTGCGATTACTGCTTTTTCTTTCTTTTGTGCCAGTTATTATGTCCCTAAATTGATCAATTATGCGAGGAAAAAAATAGCCAATCGACGCGAAGCTCAGAAAGATAAAGAAGAACTAAATAAAGGACTGACAAAAGAAAAAGAGCAGCCAGAAGTAACAAAAGAAGTAACAAAAGAAGCAGTCAAAGAAACAGAAAAAGAAGCAAAGAAAACAGATATAACGACAAATGAAAAAGGCAAAGAAACGCTTAAAGGAGAAAAAACGGCAGAACCAAGTCTAGAACCTTCCACGAAAAAAGATTGGAAAGCCAAAACGAAAGATTTCTTGAAGAACAATTGGAAGACACTAGCGATCATAGTAGGCGGAAGTACGTTGATTGCAGTAGCTTCTGTATTCCTCATGCCAATCATCGCACCAGGACTAGTTGGGGCCGGTATATTTACCCTTGGAACTGTAGCGTTGATGGGGACTTCTGTGGGTATCGGGGCGCAACTGATCGACAAATTTGGATTGAAAAAAGTAGAAAATCATTTGAATAAAAGAGAAGAGAAAAACTTTGATCAAAAATTAGAAAAAGCACTTCGTACATTTGACCTCTCGAATCAAAAAGAAGAGAAAGTGAAAGAGGTACAAGAAGTAACTAAAGATTCAAAAATGAAAGAAGCAAAAGAACAAGGCATCTCGTCAGATATTTCTCGAACAAGCCTAGTAGTTTCTCAGGATGCTTTAGGTGCCAAAAGAAGCTCAATAAGTTCTCAAAGTTCTCAAAGTTCTCTTGGATCCATAGACTCCAACTTGTTTGCATACTCAAAAGATAACCAACAAGTAAAAGAACCTAACAAAGTAATTCCTATAAATCAAAAATTGACAGAGAATAATCGAAATGCGTCTTCTCAAGTTTCACCAGTAACAGGGTCACGTCAATTTCAAGATTTAAAACAAGATGCAGTTGTTAGGGCAGGTAATCAAAACGGAAAAGATGATAGCAATAGAAACAGCCCAGCACGTACCAGAAGCAACAGTCAACCAACTCCAAAAAAGGAGCAGATAGTCCATTAAATGAAACAGAAGAAAAAATGAAAAGGAGAGTCATGTGAAAAATTCACGCTTTATAATTTTTAGCCTCCATCTATTGGTCTTTAGCATACTTTTTTATTTTGGAAATCGGATCGTCTTTCTGTTCTTAAGTGAAGGATTTGCTTCATTGGAGCTAGCAGATAGGATCATGGAAGCAATCAATCAGAGCTTTGCAGAAATAGCGGAATTCACCATCCATATCGAATTCGCACAAATGTCATTACTGTCAGGCTTTGTGTTTGGGATTGCTTATATATTGCTCGTTTTATATAAGACATTTGATAGTAAAAATACCAGACCAAACGAAGAATATGGAAGCGCGCGATGGGGGAAGCCTGGAGATATCAGACCATTTATCGATAAAAAGAAAGACTTCAATATCTTATTGACGAAAACAGAAAGTCTGTCTTTATCTGGTCGAATGAAGATCACAAAAAGAGACAACTTCAACCGTAATAAAAATATCGTCGTGGTAGGAGGAGCCGGAAGTGGTAAAACGCGGTTCTTTGTAAAACCTAATCTGATGCAGATGCATTCTTCCTATGTTGTCAGTGACTCCAAAGGATTGTTGTTGATGGAGACAGGAAAAATGTTTGAAGAAGCGGGGTATAAGATCAAGATTTTTGATTTGATCAACCGGAAAGCAACCGACTACTATAATCCTTTCAAATATCTCAGAAATGAAGATGATATCTTAAAGATCATCAACAACTTGATCAAGAATACAACTGATCCGGATAAAAAAGGTGGAGATGGATTCTGGGAAAAAGCAGAGACGGCTTTGCTGATGGCCATTTTTAGTTATCTGATCCAAGAGGTCGTGGAGGAAGATCGTACATTAGGAAGTGTGATCGAATTAGTCCGATTAGCTGATATTGATGAAGACGTACCAAACTTTGTCAGTCCGTTAGATGTTTTATTCCAAGAATTAGAAGAAAAGGACCCGCAGAATTTTGCTGTTGCACAATACAAAATCTTTAAATTATCGGCAGGAAAAACAACGAAAAGTATTTTAGTCAGCTTGGGGGTCCGTCTGGCACCATTTGACATACCAAGTGTCAGACAGCTTGTTTCCAAAGACACACTAGCATTGGATACGATTGGAGATCAGAAAACTATCTTGTATATCTTATTACCAGATACAGACACGAGTTTCAACTTTCTGGCCAGCATGATGTACCAGCAGTTATTTGACATGCTAGTTTACAAAGCAGACAACGAATACAAAGGACGGCTGCCTGTTCACGTACGCTGTATTCTTGATGAATTTGCCAATATCGGTCAGATCCCAGATTTTGAAAAAGTGATATCTGTTGTCCGAAGTCGGGAAATCTCGACAAGTGTGATCCTGCAAAATATCAGTCAGCTGAAAACATTGTATAAGAACACATGGGAAACAATCATCGGGACAAGCGATACCTTCTTGTACTTGGGAGGGATGGAACAAAGCACCCATGAATATATCTCTAAATTATTGGGTAAAGAAACGATCGAACAACGAAACATCAGTGTGACGAAGGGGGCAAATGGCTCATTCAATGAAAGTTTCCAAAAACTAGGAAGAAACCTGATGGACCCTGATGAAGTCGCAAGTTTGAAAGGTCAAGAATGTATTCTGAAAATTCGAGGAGCCCATCCGTTTCTATCTTCAAAATATGACATCACTAAACACAAGAATTATAAAAAACTCGGAGACGTCACAGAGAAATATATGTATACGCGAGATTTTTCCGAGCAAGAGGAGCAGTTGCTTCCTGGACAAGAGGAGTTGCCTTATGAGTCAGATGAACTGTTGCTCTCAGACTTTGACGAGACATTATACGAAGCAGATGACACGATTGATGAGGAAGCTGATTTGTATGATGAGTATCAAGAAGAACATGACGATAACTATGACGAGGAAGCCTTGAGAGAGACAGTTTGATTATGAGAGAGGTTGTGACAGAAGTGGTAAGCTTCAAGAAATAAGAAGGTACTTCTGGAACTCTTTCCTCATGTGAAAATGACTAAGAAAGGTGTTTTCTGAAACGTTCCAAAATTTTCTGAACTTAGAAATAACTGTGAGAGAGTAAGGGAAAATTTTAGCTATACTGAAATTAGGCTTTAAAAATAAAAATCAATTAGCAAAGGAGATTGTAATTATTATGGATTCAGGATTATTACAACAGGTATTTACATTAGTTTCACGTTTTACTTTAGTTGGAGGCGGTTTGTGGCTGATTTGGGGAACAATTATTTTGGCAGGTGCCTTAAAAGATAAAAATGGCCCTCAGCTACAGCAGGGAATTTGGCAAATTGTAGGTGGCGGTTTGATCTTAGTGGCTGCAGGCTGGTTTGCTACATCCTTTGATATGAGTTCTTTGTTGCCATGAGTTTGAATACAATGAGGATGATAGGAGTTTAGCGTATGCACACAGCGATAATGAGTCTCTTCAATCAGATTATTACTTATCTGAATGGAGATGATTTGCAAGCTATGTTGAGTCAGGATCTGCAGTCTTATATGTATGATGCATACAGTTTGGTTATGCGGCTGCAGCAACATGTAGTAGGACCGATTGCCTTATCAATATTGGCTATTTTTGTTCTTTTGGAGTTCCAGAAGATCTCAATGAAAGTAGAAGGGGCAGGTGGTGCCCCTATGCTTGGATTCGAGATGATTATGAAAGCACTGATTAAATTCGTGCTTTGTTACATAGTAATTTTAAGAATTCAAGACATACTAGATGGAATCATCATTATTACCAGCAACTTGACTGCCAGAGTGATCGAGATCGGAAATGATGGTGTACTGAATAATGTGGCAGATCGGGTAAGTTCAGCAGTCGCCGACCTCTCATGGTGGGAACAACTAGTTATTCTATTAGTCATGTGTATCATGTTTTTGGTTTCACTTGTTGTGCGAGTGTTGATCCAAGTGACGATCTATCTAAGATTCTTGGAACTTTATATTTTTTGTGCGATGGCACCAATCCCGATGGGGGCACTTCCAAACCAGGAATTTTCAGCAATGTCGAAAAGCTTTTTCAAGAATTTTGCGGCCACGGGACTACAAGCAACATTTATTGGCTTGGTCTTAGTTATCTATCCGCTTTTGTTTATAAAAATCATGGAAGAAGTCGGTAGCGGAATCTGGGGGATCATCATGGGATTGACCATTTATATGCTTGCTCTACTGCTTTCAATCAATAAAACAAAAGGATGGGCAAAAACATTGCTCTCTGCATCATAAGGAGGATTTATGGCTGTCGAAGTAAAAGTACCAAAAGATATCAAAGAATACAAAGAAAAAGTAATCGCTGGTATGACTTTAAAGCAGTTACTTTGCCTAAGTATCGCTGCTGGAGTAAATATCGTGATCAGTCTGATTTTCATCGCGTGGTTGAAGATCCCGATGGAAATCACCAGTTGGTTGATGATCCTTTCATCGATACCAATCGTTTCGTTTGGCTGGTTCAAGCGCAATGGATTGACTTTTGAAGTATATATCAAACAGTTCTTCAAGTACCATTTTTCACCCGGTGTGAGGCTGAAGCAGGAGACGAAAATGGGAGAGAAAAGCAAAAAAGAAGAGAAAGAACAAACTGGAGAAGCAAATATAGAAGCAAATATAGAAGCAAATAAAGATCTAGGCGGACAAGAAACATGATGAAGTTGAAGTCACTTACTCAAACGAGGAAATTAAAGAAAAAATTGAAGAACAATGAACCAAAAACACAAAAAGGCGGGAAGAAAACAAAAGAAATAAAAGAGACAGATCCTTTGCGAGCTACTTTTACGTTTCAGGAAATCTATCCTAGTGGCATTTGTCAAATCGACGAGATTACCTTTTCTACAACGATTGAATTAGAAGATATCAATTACCAGTTATCTTCAGAAGAACATCAAATCGAGATTTTTTCTCAATACTGTGATTTTCTGAATTCTTTAAGTAGTAAAACCAAGTTGCAACTGACAGTTTATAAAAAGAAACGTCCTTTGGCAGACTTGCAAAAAGTCCTTTACTATCAGGAAAAAGGTGATTTTTTAGATGACTATCGATCAGAAATGAATGAAGTCATCTCTAGAAAATTGGACGAAGAAAAAAATGGGTATCGAAAATGTATTTTGTTCACTTTTGTCCAGAAACATACAAGGATAGAACATGCAGAAAAAGAATTAGAAATGGTGGCTGATCGCTTTGCAATGTTTGCCAGTCGATTAGGAAGCAAGATCAAGCGCATCGAAAAAACAGAATTATTGACAATCCTCTCAGAGATTTTAGGGACAGATGACAAAAGAGAAAAGCAAAGGGTCGAAGATGTATTGCCAGAAGTCATTGAGATAAAAGAAAACAAAAACTATCTAAAAGTAGATACGCATTATGCAAAAACGATTTATCTCCAAGAATATCCATCTGAATTAGCTGATACATTTTTATATGAACTACTGGAGATCCCTAAAGAATTAGTGATCACTCTTCATATCGACCCGTTAGAACAAGATGAAGCTTTTGATTTGGTAAAAACAAAGCTAGCCTTTATGGAACAGCAAAAAGTCGATGAACAAAAAAAGGCACTGCAAAACGGATATGATTACGAAATGCTTTCTTATGACCTTTCGTATTCATTAACAGAAGCAAAAGGCTTGGTAGATGATTTGCAAAATAGAGGTCAGAAGCTTTATGCGATGACAAGCTCGATTCATTTTCGGGCAGGAACAACCCAACAGCTGGCGGAGATCCAAGACGAAGTGAATGCAGTAGGACGTCGTTTTGGATTCAAGATCATTGAATTAGAATTTATGCAGGAGAATGGACTAAATGCGACACTCCCGCTAGGAATAAATTCGATACCGCTAGATCGTACGCTATCAACAGCCAGTACAGCGATTTTTATTCCTTTTACGATCTCTGATTTGATCCAAGAAAACGGGAAATATTATGGAGTGAATGCTATTTCCAAAAATATACTCTCACTAGACAGAAAGCTATTGAAAGCTCCTAACGGCTTTGTGCTAGGTACACCAGGGTCAGGAAAAAGTTTCTCAGTCAAGCGTGAGATCGTGAATGTCTTACTGCGAGATGCAGAAGATGAAGTCATTATTATTGATCCAGAGCGGGAGTATTCGGTCATCGGTCAGAATTTCAATGGTGAGATCATCAAAATATCCAGTGATTCTGCAACGACTATCAACCCCATGGACATCAATGACAATTATGGAGATGATACTGATCCGGTTGTATTAAAATCAGAATTTTTGATTTCTCTTTTCGACTTGATCATTGGAGGGGCTCTAGGCTTGAGTTCAACACAAAAAACGTTAATCGACCGAGTCTGTCGTAGAACGTATGAATTAATGAGCGGTGATACACCCACTTTTGTGGATTTCTATAACATATTGAAAGAGCAGGAAGAAGAGGAAGCGAGACAGCTAGTCATGGATTTGGAGATTTATATTGAAGGAAGCTTATCGGTATTTTCTGCAAAAACCAATGTGGATATAACCAAACGTCTTGTGATTTACGATATCAAAGACTTAGGGAAACAATTAAAGACAATGGGGATGCTGATTGTTTTAGACCAAGTATGGAATCGAATCACGGAAAACAGGGAACGTGGTGTACGTACGTGGCTGTATATCGATGAAATGCAGTTATTGTTCACCAATGAATACTCTGAAAATTATTTCTTTGAATTATGGAGCCGGGCAAGAAAATGGGGGGCCATTCCAACAGGGATTACTCAGAACGTGGAGACATTGCTGCTATCGGATCTTGCACGAAGAATGCTGTCTAACAGTGACTTCGTTATGATGCTCAATCAGGCTAAATCAGACAGGACGCAGCTCGTTCGATTATTCGATATCTCGGAAGAACAGGAGAAATACGTAGTCAATTCTCCAGAAGGCTATGGATTAATGGTATTTGGGGATACCACTCTCCCGTTTTATGATCATTTTCCGAAAGATACGAAGCTGTACAAAATGATGTCGACCAAGCCTGGAGAAACATAATAAAGCAAAAACAAGCAGAAAGGATATGTGATAGTGGCTGATTTGGAAAATCCAAGAGGAAATATTGAACTGGATAACGAAAGAGAGGATGAGAAAGGAAGCATCTCCACTTCCAAGTCTAAAGCAGAAAATATTATTTTAAATAGAAACGGTGAGAAATCATCAAAAACAAAAGTCTTCAAAACGAGTAGTGAGAAAAAGAAAAACATTCGGTTGAAGAAAAAAAACGGGAAAAAAGTAAAACTGATAACTTCGAATACGCGTAAAAAACGCCTTCGTGCCATGCTTCTCGAAAAAAGAATTGTCGCAGTGCGCAATCCAAAAATCGCGAAACAGCAAAAGTTATTTCGAAGAAGACAATTACTTTTAAAATCAAAAAAAGAGCTAAAGTTGGAAAATGCTCGCCAAACGAACCAACAACATATCATCCAACGGGAAAAACCGAATGAGCAGACTTATCGGAATAGTGTGATTTCTGATAAAAAAAGCACGCAGACAACACAAACGATTATTCGTAAGCAAAAGTTCCGTAAACAAGCTTTACAAACAGACCTGTCATATAAAGGCTATGTCAGTGAGGCGCAAAAAGCTTCTTTGAAGCAAAATCAGACTAAAATCAACAGACAGTCCAAAACTGCTCAAACATATAAGAGAAAACATCAGCGTTCGACTCTCTCTGCTCAATCGAAGCAAACGGGTCAAACCAGCCAGAAATATAAGAGACAGTCTGGTCGAGCAAGCACATACAGTGTGAAAAATCTAAAACATAAAGTAGACCGTTCATTACAACGAAATATTTCGCCTAAAAATCGTTTTCGTTCACAGATAAAGGAATTAGTGATCGATAAGGTAGGACGAGATGGGGACGGCAACTTGAATTTAATCGGGTTATTGATTGCACTGTTTATTTTAGTACCGATATTGTTGAAACTGATTATCATCATAACCATCGTGGCAATAGTCATTACGGTCATCACTGTAATTATCACGATTTTCATGTTTATTGCTAGTTTATTCGTCGTGAAGACAGAAGATATGGCGTTGGAAGAAGCTTATCGCTATGTCACTCAACTAGATGCTCTTAAAAATAGAAATGTCTACAATGCTTACCAAAATTTGATCAATGACGAAGCATTCGATGAAGTATACTTCCATGTCAACGGTGTCCAATCTGATCCAGAAACATTTTTATACTCATCAAATGGCGACAGTTACTTATACTATTTGAATGCAAAATTCGAAGATTACGATATCGATGAATTAGCAATAGCGAAATATCGGGAAAGAATCGGGCAAAAAACTGGTCACTGGATTCCTTGGACTAGTCGAGGAACTATCTATGCCATATTCAAAGATGCCCCCCATCCATTGACGCAAGAACCAGTCCGTGTCAATCGAGTCAGAGATGAAATCCTTGCTATCCATGATATGGTATATAACTACAGTACGCTTGCTGAACTAGGAAAAGAAATCGAAACAACAACAGTAACGATTGACGAAGAAACTGGGGAAGAGAAAGTCGAAGTCAAAAGAGAAACAAAAAATATCGTGACGATCAACATCAATATCCAGACATTAGGGGAAATGCTAGATTCAGACCCGGAAGTAGATGTCTATACCCTGCGAGGAATGTTCCCTTCCGATGATGACCCTTATTATGGTAGGGTATCTGCATTCGATGAAGAGGAAGTTGATAAATATTATCCAATCAGTGATTTAGATCGCTTTGAAAACAAAATCTTTTTACTTAATCCATTCGGGGCCACTCATTACGCAAGTGTAATCGAAAATTACGGATATCGTGGACGAAATCCAGACGATCAACATGTAGATATTGTCTTGGAAGCCGAGCCTGGCACACCTGTCTATGCGATGGGGGAAGAAACCATCGGTAGTATTTTAGGAGACGGAACTGGTTTACGCACGTGGGTTTATATCAATGAATTCTCATTTTATCTGCATTATCGAAATATCGATCTTGTACCTGGACTACGTTCAGGGCAGCGATTATCTGCAGGTGATCTTATTGGATATACTCGTTCTGATAATGGTGGTAATTTGCTTATGGATATGGAACTTTATCGTTTCTGGCACGCAGATCCGCCACTATATCCAGCAGTATATATCGATAATCTTTCTTTTGCTCATGAGACGAATCTCGGTTATTTCCGCAGTGGCGGAGGGTTGAGAGGGGAACTGATCAATCCACCAGCTTCTGTTACGAAATGGCGGGAGAAAGTGGCTGAAGAAACAAAGAAGAATGATATCGAAGGGTATGAAAATGCGATTTTATCCATTATCTGGGTAGAAACAGGCGGGAATGAGAAAGAATTTCCTGATATCATGCAAGCCAGTGAATCACAAGGAAGACCGCCAAATTCCATTAGGAGTCCAGAAGAATCCATCGAAGTTGGCGTACGTTATTTTGCTCGTCTTCTGAAAAAAGCACAGGAAAACCAGAAGAATGAGCGAGCTGCCGTCCAGGCATATAACTTTGGAGAAGGTTATTTAGATGACTTGATCCGAAGAAATAGTGATTACTCCTTTGATGACAGCAGAATCTTTGCCCGAGATAAAAGTAATGGAAAAACCGTTCCGTATCACAATCCTACTGCGTTGCTGTTTGGTTATACGTGGCGATATGATTATGGAAATATGTTTTATGCGCAACTTGTAACGAATAATATCATGGTCGAGAGTGGACGGATGGTAGAAATAGCTAGAGAAGAGTTAGGGAATTTGAATGGTGATAAATATTGGCGCTGGTTTGGTTTTGAAAATCGTGCAGAATGGTCTGCGATGTTCGTTTCATGGGTAGCAGATCAAGCAGGTTACATCAGTCAAAATAAAGTATTGAAGACGCCAAATGTATTAGCGATGAGAGACTGGTTCTACGAAAATGAAAAATTCAAACGTCATGATGAAGAGTATTTACCACAATCTGGTGATCTTATTTTCTTTGATTGGTCAGGTGGAAGAACTGGCAAGGATTTTGTCGGAATTGTGGAATATGCAGGGGGCGGAATGGTCCAAGTCATCGAAGGAAATTCCGACAATCGAGTAAGAAGAAGAACCTATGCTTTAGATAGCATAGCTATCTCGGGGTATGGCACCCCATAATCTTATTTTTAGGAAAGGTGCGAAGATGCTTAAAAATTTTTTAGAGACAAAAGCTGGAAGAAACATCATTATAGGTATAGCTGTTCTAATCGTGGCAGTAATTACTCTTGTCACTTATTCACTGATGAGTGGAAAACCAAAGGAAACAGCCCAAGCAAATGATAAGACAGAACAAACTCAAGAAAGCAAAGAAACGATCGGACGTTATAACGGAACAATCTACAGCGGAACATGGTATTCGAACCGTTCGGATGATATGTATATCGAGTTAGATGCAGATGGAACTTACTGGGCTTCTTCCTGGATTCCTAAAGGCGAATACTACCTCAAGGACCAAAATATTATGGTTTTAGAAGCAGAAGATGGAAAAACAAAGGAGTTCCAGTTACAAACACGGATGGGTAGCACAGTGATGTATCTGAAAGAAGGAGAAGAAGAGATCTTCTTATATCCGAATGAAGACATCAAACAAAAAATGGAATCAGAAAATGCAGAACAAATCGAAGCGGCTGAAAAAGCAGTGAACCAAATGTGGTCTGATATCCTGACGCAAGGTCACTGGGAGAACAAAAATTCAGATCGAACATTCAAGCTGGAATTCAAAGATGGAGAATATATTCAAACGAAAATCGAAGGTGATGATCAGGAAACGGAGACATTCCAATATACCATAACAGGAATAGTTACGGAACAAAGCGGAGCTACTGTTTCATTAAGCCGAACAGACGGAAATGATAGAAAACAAGATATTAATTTTAAGATAACAGAAGAAGGATCAAAATATATCTTGGCAGGACCAGTAGGGACCTTCAAGTGGAACTCTTACTATGAAAAAAAATATGACGATGTCACACTAACGCAAGATGGGGCAACACGCGACGATTTGCCCGAACGGACGATAGAGACAACAGATGAAGAAGGGAACAAGGTCATTATCACAGAAAGAGATGTGACGAACTGATGGATGGAAATAATGCTGCGAAAGATAAAGAAGTAGAACTCACGGAAAGAGGGTTTCTCTATCTCGCTAAAAGCACTCCCCGTATTTTATTATTTGCCGTGAAGTCTCTATATAGAATTGGAAGAGGAACGATCAATCTTGTGAGAAAGAAAAGTTTTCGCGAGACTATTAAAAGCCTACCTCGTGTTCCAATAGTTATGTTTAAACTTTTATATAACGCTAGAACAAGAAGTATCGATTTTGTGGAAAAGACGCGTGGAAAACAAAAAGAAGCCAAACAAGAGAACAAAAAAAATGTAGCAGTCCAAAAAGAGAGCCAGACCCAAAACCATGACTTGAAAGGCAAAACGGTGGGATTATCTGAAAAAGCACATCAAGCATCTAGACCCACATTTAAAATCAATGCTAAAAGAGGAATAGCTAGACCTAGAAAAGTCAAAACGCCAGAAATTACTGTGAACCGGAATATCGAAACCAGAGAACTAGGATCGGCATCGCAAAAATCAGGTACAAAAGCAGAGAGAAATGAACGAACAAGAAGTAACAAAGCTGCTAGATCTCGGGGACGAAGCCAACAAATGCAAAGCAATCGTATTGCTCCAACTCGGAAACGTCAACGTTCATTAAGTGAGATTACAGCTTCCGCAACTAAGGTAGCCAAACAAATGAATGAAAAAGTGCTTAATGAGAAAAAAATTTCAGCACCGTCACTATCTAGATAAGAGAAACAATCGAAAAAGCTTAGGAAGAACGAGATTTCCATCTCTTCCTAAGCATTTTCTAAATCAAGCGTATAACAGTTTGTATCTCAAGAACAATAGACAAATGAAACAAGACGCAATGGTCAACAGCGCATGACTCGATTTAGTGAATAAAGCGGAGGTTCATGATGGATAAACGAGAAAAAGCTTATTTACGCAGTAGTAAGAACATACTGAATAATCACTTTACTTATATTTTAGATAACGTCAAAAAAATAGAAAAAACGTTAAACAAACAACAGAAGGAAATGACGAAAAGAATGATTGATCCTCCTAAAAAGCAAGTGTTGTTTAATGAATATAATCAAACAAAAGAAACTTATAAGGTATGGAATCAAAGATTAGCGGATGTCGAAGAACAGATTCTAGATGTAAGAAAACTATTGAATGACAAAAATGATTATCAGTATAAAAGCAAGACGATGAAAAGAAAAGGATATGTGGTGGGCACAGCCAAATCTTATTTAAGTCATAACGTTGAACGATCAATGAATGATATCCGGAAGACAACAAATTTTGGGATTAAATTATACAAGCAACAAGTGAATAAAGAACGCCCGCCTAGTAATTTTCAAATCACGTTAGAAGACATTATTAAAGCTAGAGCAGCCCTTAAAAGTACCCCAAATAATCCTAGAGAAAATCAAGTCATAAAAAAAAACGGTTGTCGGTAAAACAGCAAAGCCAACATGTAGGCTTAATAAAACAAAAAGCGAGGTCTGAAAAAATGTCTAATAAAAAGGACTTAAAAAAAGAAAAAGAATTGCTGAATGAGAAATTCAAAAGTGTTTGTGAAGACTGGCAATCAATATACAAAGAACTGATTAAGGGACAAAAAGAAATACAGAAGGAAGGGGTAGCTCTAGAAAATCCTGAGTACAGAAACGAATTTAAAAAAGCTTTTCAATCTAACGAATATAAAAATGGAATGTCGATTTATAATCAATCTGTAAAGCTAATTAAAGATTATCAGAACAATTTGATTGATTATGGAAAAATTTGTCATCAAATGCATGATCTTGAGCAACAAATATATGGAAAAAGAAAAGAAATCAAGGATAAACCAAGTTATATAAAAAGCAGTAAAACATTTAAACGGTTGAACTATAAAGAAGGATTTGCTGTAAAAGCTTTAAAAAACAGTTATAAAAAATTTTACCCTAACGAAGTATCATCTGTTATCAGTACGATCAACGATCTTGCTGATACTGCAAATGTCAAGTTACACCTTCGCAGTGCAGAAAAAATGTCCAATGAATTGAAGGAATTACTACCAGGTGTGCGTAGAAAAGGAGAGATTATTAAAGATAGTGAAACCTTAACCGTTAAATTAAAACAAGCTGAACAGAAAGTTGAGCAAAAAAATCAAAAGCTACCAGTTCAAAAAAGTCCTCATCCAGTTCGCTGATACGAATCAAAAAAAATAAGGGGCTGTGACAAAAGTCTTGTCACAGCCCTTATTTCCGAATAAACGGTGTTCCAGAAGTAGCTTCTTCGGAAATAAGCCAAAATTTCACAAAAATTTGAGAAGCAATTTTCGTAAACTCCTTCTTATTTCTTGAAGCTGACTACTTCTGTCACAACCTCTTCAAGTCGTTAAATGGCTTGTACAACGATCGTTAGTAATAAACCCAATACATAGCTAGCATTGAATAAGACCATATTTTTGATGGAATAGCTGAAACTGATAGGTTGGGGTAATGTTTGCTTGAATTGATCTAAATGCTTCTTCACAATTGGAAAAGTCAAGAAGGTGACTAAGATCGGCCATTCATAGATACCACTTAACAATCCCATCAAAATCACAAAATAGCAAGCATACATCAATAGCTGGAATAAGACTGTTCCTGCTGGGCGTCCGATATAAAAAACCAGTGTATAGCGATGATTTTCAATATCGCGGTCAAGATCTCGCAAATTATTAGCTAACATGATATTGGCAATCGTAAACACCAGGGGTAAAGAGGCTAAGACAATTGCTGCTATAGCCCAAAGGTTTCCTACCAAAGCAAATTGCCCGGATGAAAAGTTGATCGTCAGATCATAGACATCCGAACCGAATGTATTGACATAAACGACCATGGCAAAAATCCCAAGTCCCATAGTCACCCCGCTGAAGATTTCCCCTAAAGGCATTCGAGACAAGGGAATGGGACCGAATGTATAGAATACTCCGATAAAACAACAGATAAATCCCATCAAAAGCAAAAGCCAACCCGTATTGATCGTTAAAATAATGCCAATAACAAAAACAAATGCGATCATCGCTAAAATCATGTTTCGGATCAATACAGGGGATAGATTTCTGCGACCAATGACGTTTTCTTCATACTTATATACTTCAGAATGAGCTTTTTCATAATCCATGTAATTATTGATCGCGGTAGTCGCTAAATCAAAAACTAGCATCCCAATAAAAAATAAAAAAGTGTTTAGCCAATGTATCTCGTGAAAAAAAGCGATAGAGAATAATACCCCTACCGCAAAAGGAAATACACTAGCCACCTTTGTTCGTATTTCAACTACTTCTAAAAAGATTTTTAGTGTCATGGTTCGTGCTCCTTATTTTAATTCAGAACGGTCACCCATCGTGTAATGGGAATCCTCAGATAATTGGAAAGTGTCTTTAATTGGATCGGTCACATATACTTTATCATCTTTCGTTACGAAGATTGCTTCCGTCCCATTGTTCAATTCGCTTTCGACATATTCCAGACCTTTTTTCACACCCATTGAAAAGACTGCTGTAGACAGACCATCACCATCGATCGATTTATCTGTTATGATCGTGACACTTGCGATATCGTTGTCGAACGGGTAACCCGTTTTTGGATCGAACAAATGATGGTATTTTTTGCCATCTACTTCTAAATAGCGCTCGTAAATTCCAGAAGTAACTAACGTTTTGTTCCGTTCTTTGATAGAACCTAGAACAGAGCCACGAGCCATATTTGGATCTTGGATGCCAACTGTCCAGTCTTGATTTTCGCCTCTTGGGCTGTGTCCTAAGACATAGACATTCCCACCTAAGTCAACGATAGCAGTAGTCACACCTTGTTTTTTCAAGACTTTCACTACTTCGTCCGTAATGTAGCCTTTGGCGATTGCACCTAAGTCGATGATCATCCCTTTTTCTTTTAGATAGACCGTTTTTTCTTTGTCATTTAGTTCGATCTTATGATAATCCACTAATTTCAATGCCTGATCGATTTCTTCTTGTGAAGGTTTTCTGGCGTCATCAAAACCGATTCGCCATAATTGAGTGATCGCACCAATTGCCATATCGAATCCGCCTTGAGAATCTTGGCTGTATTCATAGGCTCGTTTGACTAACGTGTAGACGTCGTCAGAAACTTTTACTGGTTTGATACCAGCTTGTTCATTCACTTCATCGATCTCGGAACCTTTTTGATTGATCGTGATTTTATCACCAAGTTCTTTTACTCGATCAAAGGCAGGTTTCAATGCTGATTCTTTGCCTTCATCATACACACGGATACGAACGTAAGTCCCTAACAAGAACTGTTCATCAGAGTACGGATCTTTTAAGATCTTGGTAGATGCTGAACTTTCAGTAGTTGTATTTTTTGCTGAATTAGTGCAGCCAGTTAGCACCATAAAAGAGATGCTCAGTGTGATTAAGGAAAATAGTAGTTTTTTCCGCATTGTTTTCCTCTCTTCATTTTGAAAGGTGAGACGACTGCCTAACCTGGCTATCGTCCCACCCTCCAACTTTTATTCGTATGATTATGTGATTATTTTTCTGTTACGATATTATCTACTTCGATTGTTTGAGTGTCGCCTTTTTCAGCTGCATTCACTAATTGTTGTGCGTACATGATGAATGAATGTGAGCTGTGTGTAGCACCTGTAACAACTTCTACATCAGCTGGTGAGCCGTCTTCTTCACCCATTGCTTTGACGAATTCATCGTTAAGAGTAGGGATGTAAGTTTTTGGTTCTGTCCCGCTTTTGGCTTTCATGTTTTCATTGTATTCTGTATCATCTTGTTTTGATTTACCGTCTTTGTCGATATAATCAAAGTTTGATTCAGTTACTTTGCCGCCAGCAACTGTCATTTCGAATTGCACACGGTAGCCGTTAGAGTAGTTCTTTTCTTCTAGCTTGTAAGTGCCGTCTTTCAAATCAGCACCATTGTCGATTTCGATTGTATCTGTGTTACCAGCTTGAGCAGCTTGGATCAATTGTTGTGCGTAGTTTTGGAAGCTTTCAGATGAGTGAGTAGCTCCAGTTACGACTTCCACACCGCTTGCGCTTTGTGCTTTTAAGAATTGGTCATTCAACTCAGGAATGTATTTTTCTGGATTTGTGCCAGATTTAG
Source organism: Enterococcus sp. C76 (assembly GCF_040886985.1). Lineage (NCBI taxonomy): Bacteria > Bacillati > Bacillota > Bacilli > Lactobacillales > Enterococcaceae > Enterococcus > Enterococcus sp. C76. The sequence goes on from NZ_JBFOEY010000006.1 coordinate 29,042, forward strand.
CTTCCATGTTTTTGTTGTATTCTGCATCTTTTGTTTTTGATTCGCCGTTTTCATTGACGTTATCATATTTTGATTCAGTGATTTTGCCGTCTTTTACAACCATTTCAAAGACTGCGCGGTAACCATTTGAATAATTTTTTTCTTCTAATTTATATGTGCCGTCTTGCAAGTCTCCGCCAGCAACAACTTTTGCAGATGATTCCGTTGTGCTTTTTGCAGTCGAAGATTGTGCTGTAGATGATTCAGAAGAAGAATTTGAACTTCCGTTGTCATCTGCGCCGCAAGCGCCTAACACTAGAGCTGAAAATGCTAACACGGCAAATCCAGTTACAAAACGTTTTTTCTTCATTTTAATACCCCACCATTCCATTTTTAGTCCACAATTTTTCTTTGTGATTCATTATACATTCTAATCTTTTTAGCCTATAAGTCAACTATTTTCGATAAATAACCCATGTAATATTTCAAACGTTTTCTTTCAGCAAAATTCGTGAAAAAACGCTTTATTTTAAAATTTGAAAAAAATCCAAAAGGAGTTAGACAAAAGAACAGAACATCTATATAATATATGGAGATTGTGTAATAAGTATCAAACTAAAAGAATTATCATATATTCATTATATAGATAGTCTATAAGGAGCGGATGATCAATGGCAAAGCAAAATATTGTCGTTGTAGGAGCAGGATATGCCGGTGTTTCAGCTACAAAATACTTGGCAAAGAAACTGAAAAAAGAAGATGTAGCAATTACTCTGATCGATCGTCATTCGTACCATACTATGATGACCGAGTTGCATGAAGTAGCTGGCGGACGTGTAGAACCAGAAGCAATCCAATACGATCTGCAGCATTTGTTTGCTCGTCAAAAGAATGTACAGCTTGTCACAGACACAGTTGTCGGTATCGATAAAGAACAGAAAATCGTCAAGACCAAATTAGGTTCCTATCCTTTTGATCAGCTGATCCTTGGAATGGGCGGAGAGCCGAATGACTTTGGTACACCTGGTGTCAAAGCACACGGATTCACTCTTTGGTCATTTGAAGACTCTGTAAGGATTCGTGAACATATTGAGAAAACAGTAGCAAAAGCTGCATTGGAACCAAATGATGAGTTGCGTAAAGCCATGCTGACTTTCGTTGTCTGTGGTTCTGGGTTTACCGGTATTGAAATGATTGGGGAACTGATCGACTGGAAAAATCGCTTAGCCAAAGATTATAAGTTGGATCCAAACGAGATCACACTGATGGTCGTAGAGGCAATGCCAACGATCTTGAATATGTTAGACCGAAATGATGCTGCAAAAGCTGAACGCTATTTGCGTAAGCACAATGTAGAATTATTATTGAACGCACCAATCGTAGAAGTGGCTGCGGATCATATCAAGCTGAAGGATGGACGCAATATTCCGACCCACACACTGATTTGGACAGCTGGTGTTAAAGGAACTTCTGATGCTGCTGATTTTGGATTAGAAGCAGCACGCGGACAGCGGTTGATCGCCAATGAATACATGCAGGCAAAAGGCTACGAAGATAAAAACATCTATATCATCGGTGATTTAGTCTTTTATGAAGAGTTCCCAGGAACACCGACACCGCAGATCGTCCAAGCTGCTGAACAAACAGGACACACAGCCGCAGCGAATATCGTGGCTTCGATCAAAGGCGGAGAAAAGCATAAATTTAAAGGGAACTATCAAGGATTTATGGTTTCTATTGGTGCCAAATGGGGGGTAGCTAACCTATTTGACAAGATCCATCTAAGCGGATTTTTAGCTATCGTAATGAAACATATCGTGAATTTGAAATACTTCTTTGATATTCGTTCTGGTTATTATATGTTCCAATATTTAATGCATGAGTTTTTCCATATCAAAGACGATCGCAACGTGACTCGAGGACATTCTTCTCGTTACGGCAACGTCTTATGGAGTGTGCCACTTCGTATTTTCTATGGTTTAGTTTGGTTCGTTGAAGCTTCTAAAAAAATCATTGGGAATGGTGAAGTGTTCAAACCAAGTACATGGTTTGGTGAAGGATCATGGTTCACTGGAAACAGCGTATTCCCTTGGACATGGGAATATAATGTAACAGATGTTGCCAGTGGTGCTTCTGCTGCTGGAGACGCAACGACAGCTGCTAGCGGAGCAGGGGCAAGTGCCGGAGAAGCAGCGACTCATGCTGCACATTTCGGTTTGAGTTATGCATACGGAGAAGAACCAATGGCTGTGATTGAGAAGTCACCAGACTGGTTCACAAAGATCATGCAAGTGATCATGCCAAATAATGATGTAGCGATGTTCTTCCAAAAATTCATGGTATTCTTTGAAATCGCCTTGGCATTAGCATTGATTGCTGGATTATTCACATGGCTATGCAGTGCGACAACGATCGTATTAGTGGTCACGTTCTGTTTATCAGGTATGTTTTACTGGGTAAACATTTGGTTCATTTTTGTTGCTTTCGCATTGATGAACGGTTCCGGTCGTGCGATTGGTTTGGATCGCTGGGTGATTCCATGGCTACAACGTACACTAGGCAATTGGTGGTACGGTAGACCAAGTGCCCAATACGGCAAGAAATAAATAGATAAAAATAAATGAACAACGTTACTTGAATGCAAGATTTCAATAGAAAGGGGCTGAGGCAAACCGTCGCAGCCTCCTTTTTATGTAAAATAAAGGAATAAGATGCCCGAGATAAGCCTCCACGCTTAAAGCAAGGCGCAGATGTCATAACCTCTGATAAACGGTATTCCAGAAGTAGCTTCTTCGGAAATAAGACGAAATTTCACAAAAATTTGAGAAGCAATTTTCATAAATTCCTTCTTATTTCTTGAAGCTGCCCACTTCTGTCACAACCTCTTGATATAAATGGTGTTCCACCTGCTGCTTCTCGGTAATAAGCCCTAAGAATCAGAAAACATGGAAAGCTGTTTTCTATTCTTCGTTCTTATTACTCAAAGCAAGGCGCAGGTGTCACAACCTCTTGTTTTTATGCTAAAATTGGGTGAGTTAATCTGGAAAAAGGAGAACAAAAATGAGCCTTAAAGAATTTGCTGAAAAAAGTCTGCTCAAACCTTGGGATGTTTTTATAATTTTTCTTTTGACTGTTCTTTCTTTTTTACCAGTCATGATTTTTGGTCTTCAGCAAAACACCGCAACAGCAGAAAAAGAAGCGGTATTGCGTGTGGATGGCACAGAAATCAAAACATTCCCTTTGATGGCTGGAGAAAAGAGCTACACATATACTTACAAAGATAAACACGGAGATTATAACTTGATTGAGATAGATGGCGATCGAGTACGGATAAAAGAAGCAGATTGCGATGACCAGATCTGCGTACGTCGAGGCTGGGCAACGAAAAATGGCGAAACCATTGTTTGTTTACCACATAAATTAGTGATCGAGGTCCGATCAACAGATGGGGGTGACGAAGACAGTCTGATTTATTAGACCTTCACACACCATGAGCAAATTACAAAAAATGATTTATATTTCGCTACTTGTTGCACAAGGAGTGATCATTGGCTTACTGGAAAATATGATCCCTTATCCTTTTGCTTTTGCGCCTGGGGCAAAACTGGGATTAGCCAACCTGATCACGATCGTTGCGATTTTTACCATGAAAAAACGGGACAGCTTCTTGTTATTGTGGCTGCGACTATTTCTGACTACCTTGCTAGGTGGAACGATTTCTACGTTCCTTTATAGTATGAGCGGTGCGCTGCTTAGTTATTTTGGGATGTTATTGGTCAAGCAATTAGGTCCCAAACGTGTCAGTATCATCGGAATCAGTGCGGCCGGCGGGTTCATGCATAATGTCGGTCAGCTTTTGATGGCCTCTTTCATTGCGCAATCATGGACAGTCATGCTGTACTTGCCAGTCCTTTCCGTTCTGGGAATCTTGTCAGGAATCGCTATCGGGATCGCGGCGAATTATCTTTTACGACATGTGCAGACACTGCAACGATTCCAAAAAGATTATGAGCAAGGAACCAAACAACAATGGAGCCCGATGTTTACTAAAAAATAATCGTCACACAAGGAGTTTTTTTATGAAGCTACATCCAATGTGGGAAAACTATCCTGCTTTAAGTAAAGAATTGACAGAAACACTAAAACGGATGGAAGAAACTGTCCGTCTGAAAAACAAACCTGTCGAACAAGCAATCAAAGAAACGATCCATGCCGGCGGAAAACTGTTGCGACCTGCCTATCAGCTACTGTTCTCACAATTTGGACCAGAGCAAGACCGGGACAAAGCCATCGCTTTGGCAGCTTCCATCGAAATGCTCCATACGGCCACACTGATTCATGATGACATCGTTGATGAAGCAGATCTGCGGCGTGGTCAGCCTAATATCCGTAGTCAGTTTGGGAATGTCGTTTCTGTCTATGCAGGAGATTATTTATTCGTCTGCTGTTTTAAACTATTGTCTGATTACTCGACTTCCCTGAAAAGTCTTCAATTGAATTCTCGCAGTATGGAAAAAGTATTGAACGGCGAATTAGGGCAGATGGATGATCGCTATAATTATGAACTTTCTGTAAAAGAATATTTGGAGAATATCTCAGGTAAGACAGCTGAATTGTTCCAACTAAGTTGTTCTGTTGGCGCTTTTGAAAGTGGAACAAGCGAGCGTTTCGCAAAAAAAGCAGGAGATATCGGACTTTCTATCGGGATGGCCTTCCAGATTATCGATGATATTTTGGATTATACAAAAGAGAGTCAGGAAATCGGGAAACCTGTACTAGAAGACATGCGTCAAGGAGTCTATTCTTTGCCATTGATCTATTCTTTGCAAAAAAACAAACAGAGTTTACTGCCTTATTTAGAGAAGAAAACGGAAATGACAGAAAAAGATGTTGAAGCCGTACGCAAAATCGTTGAACGTACAGGAGGTGTGGGAGAAGCTAAGAAATTAGCAGCAGCCTACACCGAAAAGGCGTTGAAAGAAATCAAGAAATTACCTGATACCTCTCTTCGAACGAGAGAAAACCTTTTTTCCCTTACTCAATTGATTCTAGACCGCAAAGACTGAATAGAATTTGGTGCAACACGTGGATAAATTCCTAAGGATGAAATCTGCGTGTTTTGGATTACTTGAAATGGATTTTTTGATGTTAACAAGCAAAAATAAAGAGCAACGTCGCTAACTGACGTTGCCCTTTATTTTTTATCTCGGATCATTTTTTTTATCTTTTCGACTTCTTATGACTCATGAAAGTGATTCTTAAACCGATTACAAGTAATATAACGCCTGCGACTGTTATCCAATTATTTGATTGACTTCCAGTTTTAGGAAGTACTTTTTTTGATTTGTTTAAATGATCATCGCTTGTTTTATTAGTTAAGTTGACGTTCGTCTTGTTATCCGAACTTGTTCTTGGGAAAGAGACACTTGCATGACGACTATCACTTGTGATAAATGTTGTATCTGCCGTATCGGTACTGTCACTTATTGTTCGAGTAGTATCTGAGCTATCGCTTGTAGTCGTTGTACCTGTACCATCACTTGATGTGGTAGTTGTCGTATCTGTATTGTCGCTTGAATCTGCCGTATCGGTACTGTCACTTGAAGTGGTAGTAGAATCCGTGCTATCGCTTGTAGTATCAGTACTATCACTTGTTGTTCGAGTTGTATCCGTGCTATCACTTGAAGTTGTTGTGTCAGTACTATTACTTGTGGTAGTTGTATCTGTGCTATCGCTTGAAGCAGTTGTGTCGGTACTATCACTTGTGGTAGTAGTATCTGTGCTATCGGTTGTAGTCGTTGTGTCAGTACTATCACTTGTGGACGTTGTATCCGAGCTATCGGTTGTAGTCGTTGTGTCGGTACTATCACTTGTGGTAGTAGTATCTGTGCTATCGGTTGTAGTCGTTGTGTCAGTACTATCACTTGTGGACGTTGTATCCGAGCTATCGCTTGTAGTTGTTGTGTCGGTACTATCACTTGTTGTAGTTGTATCTGTACTATCACTTGTTGTAGTTGTATCTGTACTATCGCTTGTAGTCGTTGTATCTGTGCTATCACTTGAAGCAGTTGTATCTGTACTATCGGTTGTAGTCGTTGTGTCGGTACTATCACTTGTGGTAGTAGTATCTGTGCTATCACTTGTAGTTGACGTATCGGAACTATCACTTGTTGTAGCAGTTGTATCCGTACTATCAGTTGTAGTCGTTGTGTCGGTACTATCACTTGTGGTCGTAGTATCTGTACCGCCTGTACCATTGTCGCTGATAAATATTTCGTTAGGATCCCAACGATTGGTAGCCGCATCTAAAATCACATTTGTCCCTATAATCGTACCGTCTTGGTTTTGAGTAATGTGAATAGTGGCATTAGGCGCAAGTATCGTACCTTGAAAAGGAGCACTGATTGTCAAATCAGTCATCTCATTTCCGAAATTCCAAGAGATATTCGCATCCGAAAAATCTTCTGTTTCATGATTGGAACGATCGTTGTATTTGATTGGCGACTGTACGTTCAATGCAGAAGAACTGTTGATGACATTGAATACGACTACTTGATCACTTGGATTAATGATTTGAAGTGGCGTATTCATCGTTAACACTTCTGCGTCGATATTTACCAATAAAAATCGAGAATCTGATAGACCAGTCAAATCAATGGTTCGATTATTCATGTCTGGAAAATCCGCAGCAGTATATGTTTTAGCTGGGGTGGCAGTTGCAAGGTCATTTGCTGCTACATTCAATCTAGCAAACTCTTGCTCGAAATCAATATATTCGTTTCCATCACGGTCTTTATAGAAATCATCTGGAGTTAAGTGATCAAGCCTTGCTCCATTAACCGTAGGATGTCCATCTTGTAATGCTACATCCACATTACTACCAACGACAAATTTATTCATTCTTGTGTCGCCAGTAGGGATTCCAGAAGAATTAATGAAAGAATCAGTTTTTTGTATATAATTGATCTCTTGGTTCAATAAGCCTTCATGAAGCTCTGTCCCAAAATTATTATTTGCATCCAGTTCATGTGTTGCTATATTTCCGTCTGTATGGGCATTAACCGTTGTCTTGTTTTTGGCAAATACATGGAATTGACCAGCAATTCCCAGCAAACCATAGTTACCAGTTAAATCATTATAGACATTCCCAGGATCTTTAGGAAATGTCTCCGCTGAAACGGCCACACCATACGAAAAGATGTTGAACAATAAAGTAACTAATACTAATAAACTTACCCTTTTTTTCATCTTTTCCCTTCCTTTCATTTCAAACATTTTCCTATTATACTCTTTTTTTCCTAGGCTTAAACTGTTCGTTTAAAAAATCATTATTTATTTAAACAATATTAATGAATCATTCATTTTGTTGATTTTTGTTCAAGTGGAAAATAGAGAATATCTTTCTCTTTCAATCTCCAAACGATCATGCTAGTGACTGGAAAGTGTAAAAAGTGAGGGGGTGTAGTAACATATAAGTAGAAATCCTAGAGTTAGGAAAAAGCAAGTAGGATAAATAAAAAGGAGGAAAACAGATGAATTATTTAGATATGTTATGCGAGAGTGTGGACCGAGCATACGAGCGATTTGAACGCTTGTTTGAAGGCGTCTCTATTGAGGAGGCCAACCGATTTCCAGTGGAAGACAGAGCTCCGCAAATCAAATCAATGACTTGGCTGGCTTGGCATACCGCTCGAGAATTGGATTTCCAGATTGCTGATTTAGCCAGTACCTCTCCAATTTGGCACAGCCAAGACTGGGAAAGCCGATTTCCGATGACGATAGCAGATGACGAACAAGATTGGAAGCACAGTCTGGAACAAGCAAAACAAATCCAAGCTAATCAAGTAGAAGACCTGCTAGGATACTTGCGGGCTGCTTCTGATTCTGCTATTTCTTATTTAAGAGGGTTAGAACCTTCCGAACTAGATGAAGTAATTGACAAGAGCTGGACACCACCAGTCACACGTGGGATGCGTCTCGTTTCTATTATTGATGACGCTGCCATGCACTCTGGTCAGGTGATCTATGCGAGACGTTTATTGGGATTGAAAGACTAAGGCACTAAATAAAAAAGAACTTACGACAAAAACAAGTCGCAAGTTCTTTTTTGATTTCAGTTGATTGGCATCCACGATCTGTATAGTAGTAAGGAATGTACTAAATAATAGTGAAGCCGTCAAGTAAACGTGATTTTCTCTTTTTCATTTCAAATCCTTCCACTTTTCATTGTAATCGGTTACTATTTCGTCCTAATAAATAATCCAATAAGAAGGAAGTTTATTTAACTTTTCTGGTCATCCACATATTTCTATAAAAGGAAAAAACTGTTCTGAGGGTGTGTTCTTAGTCTGATAAAGTATTAGCAGGTAGGCAGTTTTATCGATAAAAACATTATGGAAAAACAAAAACAGAGCCATTTGTTTTTATAGAAAAAACAGAAAAGTTCTATCGATAAAAAACGGCAAAGGAGGAAGATATTCTGGTCAAACGACACAAAAAAAAGATCATCGCTTCCCTAGTAGTACTGGTAGTTGCACTCGGTGGCTTTTTTGTCTATGACCATTTCTGGAAAGAGCCGGAAGTGATCATGAATTTAAATAGCGGCGATCAATCATTTATCAAGGACATGTCAGAAGAAGAGTTGCGTGATTTTCTGCAAGATCAAGCAGACGAAGATTATGTTCGGCTGAAGTTGGATACGACGATGCATTTTGATACCTCTGACAAACCTGGGTCAGTCAATATCCAAAACCCGCCCAGTAATGAATACGCCATCGAAGTGACAACTTATATCGAAGGAGAAGACGATGAAATCTACATTTCTGGAGTGATCCAGCCAGAACAATATGTAAGTGAAGGCAAACTGTTGCGTAAAGTAGCTAAAGGAACATACAAAACGATCAGTACGGTCCAATTTTTGGATTCCGAAAAGAATGTAGTCGGAACATCTTCTGTCGTTGGAAAGTTAACAGTTGAAAGTTAACTGATAGCAAATATATATTTTTTAGGAGGAAAAGAAATGAGAGTCTCAAGAAAAATGTTGTTGCCGGCACTTGCATTAGTAAGCAGTGCGGCAATCGGGCAAACGGTAAGCGCTTATACATGGGTGGGTGGCGAACCTGATCCGAATACGGTTTACGAATCAGTCCAAAAACAAGATAACGCAACGATCCCAGCAGAAGGCACTTTTAAAGAGTGGGACCCAACTGATCCAGGACCAGGACCTGGGCCAACGGATCCAGTCGATTGGATCGATGTATCAATCCCGACAAAAGTCTTGTTCGGACAAACAGATGCGACAGAGGGTAAGGTCGTAGCACCAATCTATCAAATCAGAAACAATTCGACAAAAGGCGTGAAAGTCTCTGTGGGCAATTTCGTCAAAGGGCAAGATGCAGACAAAGTGCCGGAATTAGTGTTGAACATGGATAGTGTCAGCAGCAGTACATCTATCTCTTTAGTCAACCCAACGACTGCTCCGCAATTTCCACGCGAGTTAGTGACATTGCCGAACCAAAACGATGTCACAGAGTTTACTTTCTCTGGTAGCGTCGGAGCGAATTTCCAATTTGGGGAAGCCATCAACCCTAAATATGAGCTTGTCTTGCAATTTGAAGCAATAGGGGTATAAAAAAATGAAAAAAACAGGGATCCTTCCGCTGTTTTTCCTTCTGGGGTTTATCTGTCTATCAATAAGCGGTTTGGCAGATGCAGCAGAAAAAGAAAGCACGATCGAAGTTAGCGGACTGATCTATTCAGAAAAACCAACGGAACCTGGAACAGGTCCAAGTACAGATCCTGGAACAGGATCAAGTGCTGGGCCTGATACAGGCTCAACTGCGGATTCCGCAACTGATTCGGGAAAAAGTACCGGTGGAGATACGTCAGGAACATCCGGTTCTAGCGACACTAAAGGCAATCTGCCTCAGACGAATGCTGTAAGAACAAGCAGGTGGGTAACGGCAGCAGGTGTGCTGCTTCTCCTCGGTTCTCTTTCTTTATTAAGTAAAAAAGCCTTGCCTGGAGACACAGATGTTTAGACAAGCGTGCAAATACAAAAGAGAGAGGAGAGAAAAATGAAACTATTCAAAATACTAGCAGTTTTTACCTTACTGTTTTCCAGCATCAGCCCGACTACCCTTGTCTACGCAGTCTCATCTTTGACGCCTGAAAGTAGCGAGACAGCAAATGAAGAAACACCGACAGAACCAATAGCCGAACCGCAAGTGGAAGAAGCTCCTGCAGTAGTCGATCCTGTAGCAGAAGAATCATCCACGGAACCAACCACACCCGAACCGTCAACCGTCGAACCGCAAACAGAGCCAGCAGTTCCCGTACCAGAAACGGCTGTGCCAAGTCCGCAGATTGATCTTCCCAATCTTCCCCAATATCGCGGAGATTTGAGAAGGAATGGAGAAAGTTCCTATCAGGCAGCAGCCCAGCCTGGATTCAATGCGGGAGTCAGCAACTTATCGGAACTGGGTCCCAATGTAGGTGACAGTATTTCCTACAGCTTTACGATTCCGACTCATTCTCTCGTATATGGGAATGGCACTGACTGGATCGCGTATATTGTTGGTAATGGTAATATCGGTGTTAGATTTGTTGATAGGATGTACTATGGTCGATCGCCAAATCATACAAGTGATTATTCAACGACTTATCAGATCGGTCGCACGGAAGTCGTCGAAGTCGGGGGCGCTTCTGGTGATCTTAGTATTACGTCGAATCACACGATAAACAATAATGATTTCACGATGACGATGTCAGGGACGATCACTAGAACAAGAGCTAGCAACCGTACCGATTATCAGTTAACAGCTGGGATCCATAATCTTGTATTAGGTTCTACTGCCGTAGCTTCTGGTGGTGAGGTCCCTCCTACGCCTATAGAAGATGTGCCGATCAATTATCTGTCGATTGGGAACTTCACGGTCAATACTAGGGAACCAGAACCTACTGTAGAGATCACCGCCAATCCTGCCAATCCTTTTATTTTGGGTGTGCTTCCTCAGGAACACAAAGATAGTCTGATAGTAAGGGTTAATGGGAGCCTGTTGCCTTCTTCTGGCCCAGATAGTTACGAGATCATTGAGACTAACTTAGGTAGCTTGGACGTGGTAGGGACAGTAGGATCAAAAAGTGCATGGGTGAGAATCCGTTATACGATGGATGGAACCGTTCATGAGAGTGAAAGAATACATTTCCAAATGCCTGTCGTATGGGGAGACAGTATCGTGTTTGGTGGAAGTGATCCAATAGCTATGAGGACAGTGGCTGCTTTCACCTTACATCATCGTGGAACAAGTCCAGTGATTACTGCAGTTACAGGAAGAAACAATTCGGGTTTAACTAATTTTGTGATAAATGAAAATTATTTAGGTCAAAATTACTATAATTTTTCTTGGTACAACTTGAGTCAAAAAAATATTCTTGATTTGACAAATGATTCCGCGGATCGAGCAGTCTCAGCAAGAGGAAATGCTAGAAACCAAGATATCTTGAATAGCTGGAATACACAAATCAACTATGGTGATGTCGTCCGTTCATGGGTGGCAGACCCAGAAAAGAACGCAGTGACAAATTCAATGACAATAGATGCGCCATTTGTCTTTAATGGTGGAGAAGTCTACTATGAAATCACTACGAACGGCTACCGTAAATTGGACATCAACACATTGACACCGACAGAACAATCGATTGAACGTGGCGCTTCGCAAGCATCTTTAGATAGTCAAGTCAGTCGATTTCTAGACACTTCTGGCAAGGAGAACCTTCGAGTAGTGAGATTCCTGGATTATCCAGATACTTCTACTTTAGGAGAAAAGACTGGAACAATCCAAGTCGAAGAAACCTTATCGACAGGAAAAACAGTGACATACGACTACACAGTACCATTTGTCGTGACTCCTAAACTTGAAGTAACGGCTAAGCCTGATAGTAAGGTATTGCTAGGAACAGATATGAATACAGTTGATCTACGTCAGTTTTTAGATGTCGAGGTAGATGGAGAGCAACTTGATGACGACAAATATGAAGTAGAAATGACTGCTGCACCTATTGCTACAGATACCGTGAGCGTTGGAAGAGCACAATCGATTCGAGTCACTGTGAATGGGACAACTCTTTCTCAAGATACATCTATCAATATAGGTGTTATATGGGGAGACAGTATTGCGTTTGGTGGTAGTGATCCAATAGCTATGAGGACAGTTGCTGCTTTCACCTTACATCATCGGGGGACTCGTCCATCAATTACTGCAAGTAGAGGAATAAGACCTAACGAAGGCAACTTCATTATAAATTCGGGTTACTATGGGAGAGATTACTATAATTTTTCTTGGTATGACGTGAGTCAAAAAAACAATGTAGATCTAACGAACGATTCTGCTAATCAAGCAGTAACAGCGGAAGGAGGAGAACGACAGAATGATGTTTTAAACCGCTGGAGGACACAAACGGTCAACTATGGTGATGTCGTCCGTGCTTGGGTAGCAGATCCAACAAAAAATGCAGTGACAGAAAACGAGCAATTTGTCTCTAACGGCGGAGAAGTCTACTACGAGATCACAGCAAACGGTTACCGCGCGTTGAATATCAATAAATTGACTACATCAAGTCATATGATTTTACAAGGGATGACAGAGAGTGAATTAGACAGCCGATTAGCCGAGTTCTTAGATGTATCAAGTGTAGAGAACATCAACTTGGATAGATTTGTCCAGTATCCAGATACTTCTGTCATCGGTACGACAAGTGGAACGATCCGAGTAACAGAGACTTTATCTACAGGAAAAACAGTCTCCTATGACTATGAGATCACCTTTACAGTTGAAAACGCCCCTCCAACAGCTGATCCAATTGCGCAAGAATTGTATTTAGGAGAATCATTGCCAGATTCGCCAATGGATCTGCTAGAAAATGTATCAGATGACAGAGACGATCCGTCAGAGCTGAAAGCCACTTATCTAAACCGACCAAACATCGACCGCGTTGGAGAGATGACCGCTAGCGTTCAACTGGAAGATTCAGTGGGAGCTGTTTCAGTCATCGAAGTGCCGATTACTGTCAAGTGGGGAAGTACGATTTCTTTAAGAGGAAACAGTAATATTACTGTTGGAGCATACAGTTTGACGAAAAATGGAGATGGCACACTACATCTTCATTCGACATTTGGGGACAACAGCGTGTATCGAGATCGTCAAGTCCATCCTGATTATGGAAGTAGTGATTTTTATCATTTGGAAGTGTTCGACGGAGAAACCAGCATATATAAATATGCTGTCAGAGGAGACCAACTCATTGGAGATGCAATCAATGGATTCAATCACGGTAATCCTTTGGAGGTTTCTGTGGGTAACACGATCAGAGTTTTTTGTAGAGATTCTGATATCGATCGAAACAACTTAATGGTAAACGAAATAGAAAAAAATCACACTTACGAAACAGATTATGCTTACTATAGAGTGACAGAAGAGGGACTGGAACCAGCACCTGTTCTAGTAGCGAAATCACTGAAGCAAGACTTTGTCCTTGGTGAAAATATCACGGAGTTAAATCCCCACGATTTATTTGAATACATTGGGTTAAACAACTGCGTAATTTCTTCTGATAAATACGAAGTCGAACAACTCATAGGTTTTGATACTTCCTTGGTAGGTACTCGTAATGCTAAAGTAAAGATAACATCTACTGTAGCTAATATTTCATTGGAAGTAGAAATACCATATGAAGTGAAATGGGGAAGTACGATTTCTTTAAGAGGACTTAGTGATCGTACAGTTGGCGCCTATAGTTTGACGAGAAGCGCAGATGGCACACTACGTCTGCATTCGACATTTGGTGACAATAGAACGAATCAAGGTATGCAAGTCCATTCTTATTATGGAAGTAGCGTCTATTATTCCATCGAAGTGTTCGACGGAGAAACAAGCACATATCAGTATGAAGTCACAGGGAATGCGATTATCCGAAATGCAATCAATGGATTCAATCAAGGCAATCCGCTAGAAGTTTCTGCGGGGAATATCATCAAAGTCTTTCATGGGGAGTCCCACAGTCGAAGTCGATTGATGGTAAATGAAGTCGCGGAAAACTACTCCTTCGGTACACCTTTTTCTTACTACCGAGTAACGGACAATGGCTTAGTTCCGATCAAACACTTGGAAGCTGAAGCAGTCCCTCAGACATTTAACTTAGGTGAAAGCGTTGACGGACGTGACCTAAAAGAATTCGTTAAGGATGTGCAGGTAAATGGTGTAGCAGTGGATGCAAGTGAATATGAAATCTCGTTGCGTTCCGAAGTCAACACGACGTTGATCGATACGCGTGAAGTAGAAGTCGAAATACGCACGACGGACGGATTAGGCATCCTGAGAACAACTGTACCGTATGAAGTCAGATGGGGAAGTACGATTTCTTTAAGAGGGCTCAACAATCGTACAGCAGGAGCATACAGTTTGACGAGAAGCGTTGATGGTACACTACGTCTGTATTCAACTTTTGGGGATAACCGAGCGAACTTAGATACACAAGTTCATCCTTATTATGGAAGTAGTGTCTATTATTCGATCGAAGTACTAGACGGAGAAACAAGCACCTATCAATATGAAGTGCCTGGCAATATAAGTAACAGGAATGCAATCAATGGATTCAATCAAGGCAATCCGTTAGAGGTTTCCGCTGGGAATATCATCAAAGTTTACCATGCGGAATCCAACACCCGAAGCAGACTGATGGTAAATGAAGTTGCGGAAAACTATACATTCGGCACCTTTTTCTCTTATTATCGAGTGACTGACAATGGCTTAGTTCCAATCAAACAGTTGGAAGCTGAAGCGGCTCCACAAACGTTCAACTTAGGTGAAAGCGCCGATGAACGCAATCTAAAGGAATTGGTTAGAAATGTACGAGTAAATGGCACAGTCGTAGACGCAAGTGAGTATGAAGTCACCTTACGTTCAGAACTTGATACGTCATTGATTGGTACGCGTGAAATCGATATTGAAGTCCGTACAACTGATGGACTAGGTATCGTACAACTGACAGTTCCTTATGAAGTGAAGTGGGGGAACTCGATCATCGCCCAAGATCAGGCAGCAAACTCTGATAAGACAGTAGCTGTTCTGTCATTGACCGAAGAGAATAATTTGCCAAAACTGACAGCTACGCAAGGAGACGGACTTGATTCTTTCAGTCCAGTAGCCTCTGCACCACAAGCAGTATTTTATCGTGGTGATCTTACTTCGCCAAGATTCTCCCTTTTGACAAATAATTTAACTGTGGACGCACAAACACTGAGGAGCAACTGGAACAATGTTCTTAGACAAAATGAATTAGCCTATGGTGATGTGCTTTCTTTTGAAGTTTTTGATTCTGCGGGGAATAACCTACTTGGAAATAAAACAGCTGTCTCAAGAAATGAACAGTTAGTAAAAGAAGTAATCGGCTATCCGCAAGCTTTTTACGAAATGACAGCTAATGGGTTCAATCTTCTACGTATCAACCAATTAAAAGTAGAAACGCAAACCATTGAAAGTGGATTGACAGAAGAGGAATTAAGTCAAAATATCGAATCTTATCTGTCAACTGACGGATTCGATACGATCCATGTGACAAAGTTCATCCAATATCCTGACACAAGTAAAGCTGGAACAAGTAACGGGATCATCGAAGTAGAAGAAACATTAGCGACAGGTGGCACAGCTACGTATAACTATACGGTACCATTTATCGTGGAGAACTCGACGGAATGGATCGATGTCAAGATTCCTAAAAAATTGCTTTTTGGAACGACTGACGCAAATAAAGGAATGGTTTCTTCCCCGCTTTACTACATCGAGAACGCTGGGACGAGAAATCTAAAAGTCAGCGTGGAAGAAATCAACATCACGAACAATACAAATAACTTGGAGCTGTTACGTACAGCTGATGCAGATCCATCTGCAGAGAGGGCAGCAGCAAAACTTCGTATGAATTACAAGACGAGCAATATCCTTGTCGATCTTTATGAAAGTACACCAAATCAGATAGTTGCTGAGCTGGCGCCGAACGAACAAACCCAGTTTATGATCGAAGGGCAATACTTTGGAAACTATCAGCAAGAAATCAATATTGGGTTGGATATCCGCTATCGATTTGAGGTTGCTTCGTAAGGTAGAAAGCTGTTGATTTGAAGAAAATGATGTACGAACACAAAAGCCCATCAATCGATTGAAATCGGTTGATGGGCTTTTTGAGTATTATCGTGTAGGGTTAGGCTTTGACTGCGATGGACTTGATAGATTTGAATTCTTAGCTCTGTTACTAGCGTCTTGAGTTAAGTTATATAATTTTTTTTCTTGGGTGGGTTGTTGTGTGTTTTTTTCCTGATAAGAGGTTAGGCTTTTAGAAAGGCTCTGTTTGTAGTCCTCAACTGCTTTTTGTAATTTTTGAGGTGGATTTTCTAGTTTCTCCATCTCTTTCCTAGCATTCCAACCTAAAGATTGATCAGCTCTGAGTGCATTATCAATTTTTACTTGAGTAGTTACGTAATTTTGTATTGCATTTGTGATCTTATTTTTGTTAAAAAGTCTATTCATGAATGTATCTACCTTTTTACATTGTTTTAAATTATTTGTTTGTTTAGCTAGCAGCGACTTAAAATCATTTAAACTGGTCTCTTGTTTTGCCTCTTGTTTTTTAAATGATTGTTCTTTTTGCTTCTGTTGTGTCTTTTGTTTCGTCATTGTTTTTCTAGTATTATCAAAGGTCTTTAATATTTCTGGTGCTCGTGTTTTCAGTTCTTCTCGTAATTTTGATGCTTTTAATTCTGCCTTCGCATATACCTTGTTATCTTCAACTATTTTGTATTCAGGTGTATGTTTTCCATGTTTGGGTGTACTTTCCATAACATTTATATTATCTCGGAGTTGTGCTGCAAGATCTTTTGTTGTAGGATCTTTAATCTCATTGATCATTTTATCTAATAGTGTTTCTTGCCTATAATCTGGTGAATTTGCAATATCTTCTTTTGGCATGTCAATTCCTCTTTTCTTTTTTTATTTGTATCTTTGTATTCACTTTATCATGCTTTCTTTTTGTTTTTGTTCCGTCTTTTTCTAAGGTGGAAAATATCTGGTACGGTTTTCTGGTATTTTCCATAAAAAATAAAACAAGGTGCTTCTTTATGAAAAAAGATTCGTACCAATTTTTTTCAATCCTCATTTATCCTTGTTTTCAAAGGCTTTTTTTCTTCGTATCATTCTTTTTTATTTTTAGAAATTATGGTCCCAAGGCATGAAAAAAAACATGTTATAGTAAAAACATAAGTGAAGTTGGCAGAGGAATCAGCCGATTTTTACTGTCTATCTAAGCGAAAAACAGCTGTCCACAAAAATCAAATCGAGGAGGATGCATTTGAAAAAACTCATCACTAATTTAACACGTACAGATGTTTCGCCCCTGATTCTTCGGTTAAAAGGAGAGAAACATGCATTTACGTTTGAAGACATCGAAAAAGAAAGCGGGATAAAATTGACGAGCGCAGACAAATTTTTGATCCGTTCTGTCGCAGAGAAAAAATTCAAAATGCAAGTGGTGTGCGAAGCACCGGAGAACCAGCTGAAGTTCTTTCCAAAAGCAAAAGAACTTTCTTGATCACTCTATTTATTGTTCTATCTATGTAGCAAACAGGAAAAAATAACAAATATGTTATTAAAAGTGTTGCAATCGCATACAAAAAGATTAAAAAACAAAATAGTCCTTTATCATAGGAGATGGAAACACGAGAATGTCAGACAGGGGGGATGGGATGCGTTGATTTTTTAGTTGTAAGTTGGTTGCTACATAGATAATAAAGGGGGAGTAATTGGATTGAAAAAGAAAATCATTGGTAGTCTATTACTATCAACGCTAGTGTTGACGAGTATGATAAATATGTTCATCAATGAAGACTTGCAAGCGGAAAATCACGTGCTCAATATCAGTCGCACGCTTCAAGAAGAAAAGGTGAACGATCTCAATCCTGGGGGAGAAGATGGTATCGGCAATGCCTGCCACTGATAGTCATCGAAAACTATCGCGCAGGTTATATCGGCTCTATCGACATCGTTCCTCAATAAAAAGAACGATGAGGAGATAGATATTTTTTAGGAAACAAGCACATAACTTATGATCGCATAAGTATTTTCACACAGGACTAGCAAATAGTCCTGTGTGGGTATCATAAAAAAACTGAATAGAAACAATAATCAGCTTTACCACCATTGATAGAAAAGAGATAGAAAATCGAGAAAAGGAATCGGTCCTCTATCTCTTTTTGCTGTACAAACGCATGTTTCTCCTGTTTTTTGCATGGATTCCTTTAAAGAAAGTGTACCATGCTTTCTTGATACGTTTAGAACACCTTTTTCTAGAGGATAGAAAAAGGTAAGTCAGGAGAATAAGGAGAGTCGTTTGAAGAGAACTCAGAAAAAAGGACACTGTATGAGATCAGGTGTCCTTTTGTGAAATCTGCTATTATTGCGTACGGATAGATGTGAGACTGATTTCGCCAGAAGACAAACTCATTTCCTGTTCATTTGTTTGGACGATCAGTTCGCCATGATCACCGATTTCTTTTGCAAGTCCGACATAAGTCGTTCCTTTCTGATTGAACGACACGGTTTTTCCCAATACGAATGATTTTTCTTTATAGAAGTCCAATGCTTTTTTCGGTTGAGAAAGATAGGTGAACAATTCCTGCCAGATTTTGCTGATCAGTTGATTCCTTGTGATACTCGCTTGTCCGTCGGGAAAGACAGAAGTGGCTTTTTCTTGGAGATCAGCTGGAAAATGATTTTGAGGAACAGAAAAATTCAGCCCGATCCCGATGATGATATGACTGATCCTGCCGCTTTCCATATCACTGACTGCTTCAGATAAAATCCCACAGACTTTTTTTCCATCCATGTAGATGTCATTGACCCATTTGATCGAAGCAGAACGACCGGTAACAGATTCAATGGCTTTCACACAGGCACTGGCTGCGATGATCGTATATTGAGGCAGTTCATCAAACCGTTTGTCTGGATGGAGCAAGAGACTCATGTAGATTCCTCGTCCAGGTTCGGCAAAAAAAGGTCGTCCAAAACGTCCACGAGCTTGTTCTTGTGTATCAGCAACAAATAACTTCGAAACAGAATCTCCGTGAGCTGCTGCCAGTTTGGCATCTTTCATCGTAGATTCAGAAGTCAACATCGTTTGTATCTTCAAATCGGGAATAAAAGACCGTAGCTCTTGCTGGATTTCTTTTGCATCTAGTACGTCAGAGGGCAGGTAACGATACCCTGTAGGCCCGTGCTCAAAACGATAGCCTGCTTTTTCCAATTCTTTGATAGCTTTCCAAATACTTGTCCGGGAAACTTCCAGTTGCTGTGCTAACTTTTCTCCGGAAAGAAAATCTGGTGTCTCTTTCAATAAATGAAGTACTTTGTCTTTTGTTGTCATGGCACCAAGCTCCTTTCTCATCCATTCTATCAGGAAGAAGGAGAGAACAAAATAGTTTTCGAAGAAACAACAGTTGATACATAAAGCAAAAACGAAAGAAGAAAAGAGAAAAAAGAAGAGGGTGGGCGTTCATTTTTTGTCCCAGCCTCTTTCTGATTATGAAGATAAAAGTACTTGATCGTCTTTCAACGTCGTGCCGCTGTTTTGTTTGAACAACGCCAATAGTTGAGATACTGTGAGCTGCTGTTTTTCCTCTTGCTGGATATCGACGACGATCCTTCCTTGATGAAGCATGATCAGTCGATTTCCATAGCGGATCGCGTCTTCCATGTCATGAGTGACCATAAAAGCAGTAAGATTCTGCTCAGTGATCAGCTTTTCTGTCAATTCCATGACGGTTTTGGAAGTAGCGGGGTCAAGCGCTGCGGTGTGTTCATCTAATAAGATCAGTTCTGGACGCTGTAATGTGGCCATTAACAGCGTGATGGCTTGACGTTGTCCCCCAGACAGCAAACCGATTTCTGAGGATAAACGATTTTCCAAACCCAAATTCAGCCGAGCCAGCTGTTCTTTGAAAAACGTTCGGTCTTGCGGTTTGACACCACGGAAGAAGCCGCGCTTTTTTCCTCGTTTCATAGCAAGAGCAAGATTTTCTTCTACCGTTAAACGAACGGCTGTCCCTAGTTTAGGATCTTGGAATACGCGACTGATGGATTTCGAACGTTCGACAACGGATTTTTTCGTGATATTTTTTCCATTCAATAAAATCTGTCCCTGATCGACAGAAAATGTACCGGCGATGCTGTTCAGCAAAGTAGATTTACCAGCCCCATTTCCGCCGATGATCGTCACGAAGTCGCCGGGTTCTAAGGAAAGATTAATCCCTTTCAGGACATGGTTTTCGTTGATCGTTCCTTTTTCAAAGGTATGATGGAGATTTTCCAATGTTAAGACGTCATTCATTTGACACTACCGCCTTTCTTCTTTTGAGATAAATGGAATTTTTGCTGAATCTGCGGGAAAGAAAGACAGATCACTAGCACGAAAGCAGAAGCAAGTTTCGAATCACTTGGTTCAACATTCAGTTCGAAGACTAACGCTAAAATAAAGCGGTAAATGACCGCACCTAAAACGACAGTCAAGAGACGGAGAAATAGTGGCTGGTTACGTAACAAAACTTCTGCGATGATAATAGAAGCTAGTCCAATCACGATCGTTCCAATACCAGAATTCAAATCAGCAAAGCCGTTGTTTTGCGCAAGCAAGGAGCCAGAAAGAGCAATGCATCCATTAGAGATCATATAACCGATGATCTTCATATTATCGGTGTTGATCCCGTTTGCTTCGCTCATTGCCAGATTATCGCCAGTTGCACGAATAGCAAGTCCTGTTTCTGTACGTAAGAACAAAACAAGTAAACATACAACGATCAAAGCAAAAAGCAGACCGACGATCAGTACAGCGTTGTCTTTTGTTATGCCGAATGACTCGACCCAATGAAAGATCGTTGGCTGACCCAATAAAGAGATGTTCGGCGCACCCATCACACGGGAGGTGACAGAATATAAACCAGTCATGGTGATGATCCCTGCAAGAAGGGCGGGGATTTTTAATTTTGTGTGAAGCAGTCCGGAAACAAGCCCTGCTGCCGCACCCCCTAAAAAGCCTAGAAGACAAGCTGTCAATGGGTGATAGCCATTTGTAATACTTACTGCCGCGATCCCTGCGCCTAAAGGAAAGCTTCCTTCAGCAGTCAAGTCGGCAATGTCCAAGATACGGAAAGTGACATACACACCAATCGCAAGAAGGGCCCATAAGACCCCTTGCGATGCAGATGATAAGAAAAGAGAGAGCAGATTTGTCATGAGAATCCTCCTGTGTTTTATTCAGCTTCTTTGATGCTGTCTGGATTGATACCTAATGCTTTGGCCATGTCTTTATTGACATACAGTTCCAAATCATTTGCTGTTTCGACAGGAAGTTCACTTGGCTTCTTGCCGTCTAAGATTTTTGCTGCCATGATCCCCGTTTGTTTGCCCAAGCTTTCGTAGTTGATCCCTACTGTTGCTAGACCGCCGTCTTTGACTTGATCAACTGCGCCAGCAACGACAGGTGTTTTTGTTTCTTTTGCGACTTCACCGACAACACTTGCCGCACTTGCGAACGTGTTATCAGTAGGAATATAGATTCCGTCTACATCTTTAGCTAGACTTTTCGTCACTTGTTGGACATCATTTGTGGAATTTGCTGTCAGTACTTTGACTTTGACGCCCGCTTTTTTTAATTCTTTTTCTGCCAAATCAGCTTGGATCTTAGAGTTTGCTTCACCGTTGTTATACATGATGCCGATTGTTTTGGCGTCTGGCACGATAGTTAACAGTAAGCCGATTTGTTTTTCGATTGGCACCATATCTGTCGTGCCAGTCACATTGCCGCCAGGTTTTTCATTGGATGTGACTAAATGGGCTTGTTCCAAGTCTGTGACCGCTGTGACAGTCATCGGGATAGTGGTTGTTTCATTTAATAAAGATTGTGCTGCTGGAGTGGCGATCCCAAGTAGCAAATCAGGATCTTCTTTGACGAGCTTCTCACTCATGCTTTTCAGGTTGTCTTGATTGTTTTGGGCATTTTGATAATCGATTGTTAGATTATCGCCTTCTTTATACCCTTCTTCTGCTAATCCTTCTTTGAATCCTTTATAGGCAGCGTCTAACGAGTTATGTTGTACAAGTTGCAATACGCCAATTGTTTTTTTTCCATCTGATGCCTCTGCGGAATTGTCTTTTTGTGCGCAACCTCCTAAAGCTAGTAGCAGAGCAGCGCCTAATCCAATTAATATGTTTTTTTTCATTTCTTTTTCCTCCTTAATTTTGGGAAACAAAAAATCCATTCAGACAAAATGTCCAAATGGATTGAAAAGTCGGAAAATAAATTGAAAAGTAGAATGCTTGATACTTTTACTTTGTATTTTCACTGCTCAGCCACTTAGCATTTTGTCTACGTGGCTTTTTGCTGCAATACAAAGTTCTTTAGCCATCATAGATACAAACTGTCGTTTAACGTTTGTATCCATCATGATGAATACAAACCTATCTAAAGTAGCTAAAGTAAAAGTTATTCAGTTGTGTTGGTACGATTTGCTTGATATTGGTTCGCATAGAAGTTCCTCCACAAAATGAATTTTCTAAAGTATAACCGAGAAAAAATGGTCTGTCAATTAAGAATTGTCAGATAATTGAAAACATAAAATTGAAAACATTAAGAAAATATTGCGAAAAAGCAGAAGAAACGCCAGGAAGTGTTGACTTTTATAGAAAATAAGTGTAGTATATGAAGTTGCAAAAACTATCTGATGAAGAAAAGGCAGAAACGAAATATTGTCCGTTTCGGCTTTAATATAAGGAAACAAAAGTAGAAGCTCACGAAGTAAGGTTTCAAGAGAATGTTCTATTTTTGGTTTTTTTTTGCCTAAAAGCCGCAAAAAATGTCTGTTGTTACCTAAAAATAATATTTGAAATATTATTGTAACAATTGATCGGGTAGTCTTTTTGAATGACATTTTAGAGGGGTGAAGAGCTTGGCTGGACACGTAGTAAAATACGGAAAACATCGCGAACGTAGAAGTTTCGCAAGAATCAGTGAAGTGTTGGAATTACCAAATTTGATCGAAATTCAAACAGACTCTTACCAATGGTTCTTAGATGAGGGACTTAGAGAAATGTTTGAAGACATTTTGCCAATCGATGACTTCAATGGCAATCTATCTTTGGAATTTGTAGATTATGAATTGAAAGAACCAAAGTATACAGTAGCAGAAGCTCGTGCGCATGATGCAAACTACTCTGCACCATTACATGTAACATTGCGTTTGACAAACCGCGAGACTGGCGAAATCAAAGCACAAGAAGTATTCTTCGGTGATTTCCCATTAATGACAGAACAAGGAACATTCATCATCAACGGGGCAGAGCGAGTAATCGTTTCTCAGTTAGTCCGTTCACCAGGTGTCTATTTCCATGGAAAAGTCGACAAAAACGGAAAAGAAGGATTCGGTTCTACTGTTATCCCTAACCGTGGCGCTTGGCTAGAGATGGAAACTGATGCAAAAGACATCTCTTATGTACGTATCGACCGTACACGTAAGATTCCTTTAACCGTATTAGTTCGTGCGTTAGGATTTGGTTCCGATGATACGATCTTTGAAATCTTCGGCGACAGCGAAACATTACGCAATACAGTCGAAAAAGACTTGCATAAAAACGCAAGCGACTCAAGAACAGAAGAAGGTTTGAAAGACGTTTACGAACGTTTGCGTCCAGGCGAACCAAAAACAGCAGACAGCTCACGTAACTTGCTGAATGCTCGTTTCTTCGATCCAAAACGTTACGACTTAGCAAACGTTGGTCGTTACAAAGTAAACAAAAAATTAGATTTGAAAACACGTCTATTGAATCTGACATTAGCTGAAACATTAGTTGATCCAGAAACAGGCGAGATTATCGTTGAAAAAGGAACAGTCTTGACTCACCAAGTCATGGAAACATTAGCTCCTTTCATTGATAACGGTCTAAATTCAGTGACTTACTATCCATCAGAAGATGGTGTGGTCACAGATCCAATGACTGTCCAAGTCATCAAAGTATTTTCACCAAGAGATCCTGAACGTGAAGTGAACGTGATCGGAAACGGCTATCCAGAAGCAGCTGTAAAAACGGTTCGTCCAGCCGACATCATTGCTTCAATGAGCTATTTCTTGAACTTGATGGAAGGTATCGGCAATGTCGATGATATCGACCACTTAGGAAATCGTCGTATCCGTTCAGTCGGTGAACTTTTACAAAACCAATTCCGTATCGGGCTAGCACGTATGGAACGTGTGGTTCGTGAAAGAATGTCGATCCAAGATACTGAAACATTGACACCTCAACAATTGATCAATATCCGTCCAGTTGTGGCAAGTATCAAAGAATTCTTTGGTTCTTCTCAGTTGTCACAGTTCATGGATCAAACAAACCCTCTTGGCGAATTGACACACAAACGTCGTCTTTCAGCCTTAGGACCTGGCGGATTGACTCGTGACCGTGCCGGTTATGAAGTTCGTGACGTTCACTACTCCCACTATGGCCGTATGTGTCCGATCGAAACTCCTGAAGGCCCAAACATCGGGTTGATCAATAGTTTGTCCAGTTATGCGAAAGTAAATAAATTCGGATTTATCGAAACACCTTATCGTCGTGTAGACCGTGAAACAGGTCGTGTTACTGACCAAATCGACTACTTGACAGCAGATATCGAAGACCATTACATCGTAGCCCAAGCAAACAGCCCATTGAATGAAGATGGAACATTTGCTCAAGACGTTGTTATGGCTCGTGCTCAAAGTGAAAACTTAGAAGTATCTATTGATAAAGTAGACTACATGGACGTATCACCTAAACAAGTAGTTGCCGTTGCGACAGCATGTATTCCTTTCTTGGAAAACGATGACTCCAACCGTGCCTTGATGGGTGCCAACATGCAGCGTCAAGCAGTGCCGTTGATCAATCCTCAAGCACCATGGGTTGGTACTGGTATGGAATACAAATCAGCGCATGACTCAGGAGCTGCTTTGTTATGTAAACATGACGGTGTCGTTGAATACGTTGATGCTTCTGAAATCCGTGTACGCCGCGACAACGGTGCATTAGATAAATACGATGTGACAAAATTCCGTCGTTCAAACTCCGGAACAAGCTACAACCAACGTCCAATCGTTCATTTGGGTGAGAAAGTCGAAAAAGGGGATACTCTGGCAGACGGACCATCTATGGAACAAGGCGAAATGGCTCTAGGTCAAAACGTTTTAGTTGGTTTCATGACTTGGGAAGGGTACAACTATGAAGATGCGATCATCATGAGCCGTCGTTTGGTAAAAGATGACGTATACACTTCTATTCATATTGAAGAATATGAATCAGAAGCCCGCGATACAAAATTAGGACCTGAAGAAATCACACGCGAAATCCCTAATGTCGGGGAAGACGCATTGAAAGATTTAGACGAAATGGGTATTATCCGTATCGGTGCAGAAGTCCAAGATGGCGATTTGCTTGTAGGGAAAGTCACGCCAAAAGGGGTAACAGAATTATCTGCAGAAGAACGTCTATTGCATGCGATCTTTGGCGAAAAAGCTCGTGAAGTCCGCGATACATCATTACGTGTACCGCATGGCGGCGGCGGGATCGTTCACGATGTGAAAATCTTTACTCGTGAAGCTGGAGATGAATTGTCACCAGGCGTAAACATGTTAGTTCGTGTTTATATCGTTCAAAAACGTAAAATCCATGAAGGGGATAAAATGGCCGGTCGTCACGGAAATAAAGGGGTTGTATCCCGTATTATGCCGGAAGAAGATATGCCATTCCTACCTGATGGAACACCAATCGATATCATGCTGAATCCTTTAGGGGTGCCTTCACGTATGAACATCGGACAAGTATTGGAATTACACTTGGGTATGGCTGCACGTCAGTTAGGTATCCACGTAGCAACGCCAGTATTCGATGGTGCAAGTGATGAAGACGTATGGGAAACAGTTCGTGAAGCCGGTATGGCCAGCGATGCGAAAACTGTTCTGTACGACGGACGTACAGGTGAACCATTTGACGGACGTGTGTCTGTCGGTGTAATGTACATGATCAAACTTGCTCACATGGTCGATGACAAATTGCATGCACGTTCAATCGGACCTTACTCATTGGTTACACAACAACCATTGGGAGGTAAAGCTCAATTTGGTGGACAACGTTTTGGTGAAATGGAAGTATGGGCACTGGAAGCTTACGGTGCGGCTTATACTTTACAAGAAATCTTGACATACAAATCAGATGACGTAGTCGGACGTGTGAAAACATACGAAGCAATCGTCAAAGGTGAACCAATTCCAAAACCAGGTGTACCGGAATCCTTCCGCGTATTGGTGAAAGAATTGCAATCGCTAGGTCTGGACATGCGTGTCTTGGATATCGAAGAGACAGAGATCGAACTTCGCGACATGGACGATGAAGACGACGATTTGATCACTGTTGATGCTTTGACAAAATTTGCCGAACAGCAAACTGCCAAAGAATTAGAAAAGAAAGCTGCTGAACAAGTGGAAGATGAAAGAGACGATGTCATCCAAAACTTTGAAACCGCAGAAGATAATTTAGACTAATCCGGTCTATGAGCTGCAAGGCGGTCGAAGATCAGCCGTCTTGCGGTTTGCCATTAAATGAAATGGAGGGAACCCCTTTTGATCGATGTAAATAAATTCGAAAGTATGCAAATAGGTTTGGCTTCTCCCGAAAAAATCAGAAGCTGGTCTTACGGTGAAGTAAAAAAACCTGAGACGATTAACTATCGTACCTTAAAACCTGAACGCGAAGGGTTGTTCTGTGAGCGGATTTTTGGTCCTACAAAAGACTGGGAATGTGCCTGCGGAAAATACAAACGTATCCGTTATAAAGGAATCGTTTGTGATCGATGCGGAGTGGAAGTGACTCGTTCGAAAGTTCGCCGTGAACGCATGGGACATATTGAATTAGCAGCTCCTGTTTCACATATCTGGTACTTTAAAGGGATTCCTTCACGTATGGGTCTTGTATTAGACATGAGCCCACGCGCTTTGGAAGAAATCATTTATTTTGCTTCATATGTGGTTATCGAACCAGGAAACACGAATTTAGAGAAAAAACAATTGTTGACAGAACGCGAATATCGCGAAAAACGTGAACAATATGGACAAGAATTCCAAGCTGCTATGGGTGCAGAAGCGATCAAACAATTACTTGATAATGTTGATCTAGATGCAGAAGCAGCCGAATTGAAAGAAGAATTGAAATCTGCACAAGGACAAAAACGTACACGTGCGATCCGCCGTTTGGATATTTTAGAAGCATTCCGCGCTTCAGGAAATCAACCAAGCTGGATGGTTATGGATGTTATCCCTGTTATTCCACCAGATTTGCGCCCAATGGTTCAATTAGAAGGTGGACGTTTTGCAACAAGTGACTTGAATGATCTTTACCGTCGTGTCATCAACCGTAATAACCGTTTGAAACGTTTATTAGACTTGAACGCACCTGGAATCATCGTTCAAAACGAAAAACGCATGTTGCAAGAAGCAGTAGATGCATTGATCGATAACGGTCGTCGCGGACGTCCAGTAACTGGACCAGGTAACCGCCCATTGAAATCTCTTTCTCATATGTTGAAAGGGAAACAAGGTCGTTTCCGTCAAAACTTGCTAGGTAAACGTGTCGACTACTCCGGTCGTTCCGTTATCGTTGTTGGACCTTTCTTGAAGATGTACCAATGTGGACTTCCAAAAGAAATGGCCATTGAATTATTCAAACCATTCGTGATGCGTGAGCTTGTTCAACGTGAACTAGCTTCAAACATCAAAAATGCGAAACGTAAAATCGAACGTCAAGAAGACGAAGTATGGGATGTTTTAGAAGACGTAATCAAGGAACACCCAGTATTGCTGAACCGGGCACCTACGCTTCACCGACTTGGTATCCAAGCATTCGAACCAGTTTTAGTACAAGGACGCGCAATCCGTTTGCATCCACTTGTATGTGAAGCTTATAATGCCGATTTCGATGGAGACCAAATGGCTGTCCACGTGCCATTGAATGAAGAAGCACAAGCAGAAGCACGTATGTTGATGTTAGCTGCTCAAAACATCTTGAACCCTAAAGATGGTAAACCAGTTGTTACTCCTTCTCAAGATATGGTTCTAGGTAACTACTACTTGACAATGGAAGAAGAAGGACGCGAAGGCGAAGGAATGGTCTTCAGAGATCAAAACGAAGCTGTTATCGCATGGCGCAACGGATACGTTCATTTACATTCACGTATCGGTGTGAACCCTAACTCATTAGGTGAAAAACCATTTACTGAATGGCAAAAAGAACGTACGATGATCACAACAGTTGGTAAGATCATTTTCAACGAGATCATGCCTCCTGAATTCCCTTATCTGAATGAACCAACAGACTTCAACTTGACCGTCCAAACACCGGACAAATACTTTGTTGAAGCTGGTACGGATATTCCTGCACATATCAAAGAGCAAGAATTAGTATTACCGTTCAAGAAGAAAAACTTAGGGAACATCATCGCAGAAGTCTTCAAACGATTCAAAGTAACAGAAACTTCTAAGATGCTTGACCGTATGAAAGACTTAGGGTACAAACATTCAACACATGCCGGTATCACAGTAGGGATCGCTGACATCAGTGTACTGAATGAAAAACAAGAAATCATTGAAAATGCCCATAAACAAGTTGAAACTATTACAAAACAATTCCGTCGTGGTCTGATTACAGATGACGAGCGTTATGAACGTGTCATTGCTGTTTGGAACGCTGCAAAAGACAGCATCCAACAAAAACTGATGGAAGGTTTGGAAGCGAAAAACCCAATCTTCATGATGTCTGATTCTGGAGCTCGTGGGAACATTTCCAACTTTACACAGCTTGCCGGAATGCGTGGTTTGATGGCCGCTCCTAATGGTCGAATCATGGAATTGCCAATCATTTCGAACTTCCGTGAAGGACTATCCGTTTTGGAAATGTTTATCTCAACTCACGGGGCTCGTAAAGGGATGACCGATACAGCCTTGAAGACTGCCGATTCAGGTTACTTGACTCGTCGTCTGGTTGACGTGGCCCAAGATGTAATCATCCGTGAAGAAGATTGCGGGACTGACCGAGGTCTTGAGATCCAAGCAATCCGTGAAGGAAATGAAATCATCGAATCATTAGAAGATCGTTTAGTGGGACGTTACACTCGTAAAGAAGTACGTCATCCTGAAACAAATGAATTGATCATCGCAGGAAACCAATTGATTTCCGAAGACATCGCAAAACAAATCGTTGATGCAGGTGTCGAAACAGTGACGATCCGTTCTGTCTTCACATGTAATACAAAACATGGTGTCTGCAAACATTGTTACGGACGCAACCTTGCAACTGGCTCTGACGTTGAAGTCGGCGAAGCAGTTGGTACGATCGCCGCTCAATCAATCGGTGAACCTGGTACTCAGTTGACGATGCGTACATTCCATACGGGTGGGGTTGCCGGAGACGATATCACTCAAGGTCTTCCTCGTGTCCAAGAAATCTTTGAAGCACGTAATCCGAAAGGGCAAGCAGTGATCACAGAAGTAACAGGGGATGTCATCGATATCTCAGAAGATCCTGCAACACGTACCAAAGAAGTAACAATCAAAGGAAAAACAGATACACGTACGTATACTGTTCCTTATACAGCACGTATGAAAGTAGCAGAAGGCGATATGATCCACCGTGGTGCACCATTGACAGAAGGATCAATCGATCCAAAACAATTGTTGCAAGTCCGCGATGTATTATCTGTTGAAAACTACTTGCTTCGTGAAGTACAACGTGTTTACCGTATGCAAGGGGTAGAAATCGGCGACAAGCATATCGAAGTAATGGTTCGTCAAATGCTGCGTAAAGTTCGTGTAATGGATCCAGGTGATACAGATATCTTGCCAGGTACATTATTAGACATCGCAGACTTTAAAGATCAAAACTACAATACGCTAGTCTCAGGAGGCGTTCCTGCAACTTCTCGACCAGTCTTGCTAGGTATCACAAAAGCATCATTAGAAACAAATAGTTTCTTATCTGCTGCATCATTCCAAGAAACAACTCGTGTCTTGACGGATGCTGCGATCCGCGGTAAGAAAGATCCTCTTCTTGGTTTGAAAGAAAATGTTATTATCGGTAAGATCATCCCAGCTGGTACTGGTATGCAACGTTACCGTGACATGGAACCAAAAGAAGTCGGTGTAGCAAGTGAAAATGTCTACAGTATTTCAGATATTGAAGCGCAAATGGCTGCAGAAGACGCAATGAACAATCAAACAAAATAGAGGTTGTGAAATCAGCGTTTTGACCTGAGTATTAGAGAAATAAACGAAAAAATAGTTCCTCATATTTTGCCGTTTGTTGAGCTAATACCGAGGGTCAGCTGATTGAACACCGTTTATTCGGAAAAAGGGCGTGTGACAAGTTTTTTGTTACACGCCCTTTTTGCTTATATGAAGTAGTTTACCTCTCATCTGTTTGGTTAGAAGAAAGAGTGGGAGATGATCTTGAAGCTACAGGTTTTGCTATGTCAGCTAACTGTTTACTGCGTTTCAGTTTTTGTTCTATTTCTTTTACTGTAGTTAGGGATACGCCAAAAAACGTTGCCACATGTTTTTGTTTAGTATAGGGTATTGTTAATGCTTCTTCGATTTGATTACGTAATTTTTGTGGTATCCTTTGATTTTTTTCTCTGGAAATTTTTCCGAATTTCCCATGAAAAAGCTGATGGGTCATTTTTTCATCATAGTCTTCTTCAAAATGTTTTTGGTATATATTATTTACTGTAGAGTTGGACACGCCAAAAAATGCGGCTATCTGCCTTTGACTAAGATTAGGCAATGTTAATGCATGTGTGATCTGTTCGCGTAATTTCTGTGATAAACCCCTTTTTTCTCTTTTTCTGGAAACTTCGCCGAATTCCTTGTATAAGACTTGATATGTATGATTTTGAGCATCACCTTCTGCAAGTTGTTTGAGGTATATATTGCTTACTAAACATGAGGATACGCCAAAAAATGTGGCAATTTGACTTTGTTTAATATCAGGCATTGTTAATGCGTGTTCGATTTGATTACGCAATTCTTGTGATAGTCTCTTATTCTTTCCTTCTCTAGAAGGAATAGGACCAAATGTCTCATACAAAAGCTGATAAGCGTTATTTCCAACATTTCCTTCTACTAGATTGCTCGTTTTTTGTCTATCCACAACAAAGGAAGGCCCTGGCTCAGTAGGCGAGATGGACTCTTCGTTCGTTTGTTGATGGAAGATTGGATCGGGCAATGGTTCATCAATAAATTGTCGCTCCTCTCTTGTGAGAGACTCGTGCTCCATTAAGTTATGGAAACGATAATCTTCCCCAAAGATGTCAATAGGTGGAGATGAAAATGACTCCTCAAATGGCGAATGTTCAGGTGAATTTGGAATGACTGAAGCTAGTTCATTAACGAGTTGCTTCTCATCTTCTAGGAGAGTTAGAGCATCATTCTTTGAATGAGAATCTAATTCGTGGGAAGTTACAGGGGGCGTTTTTATTTTTTTGTTCGCTTTAGTTAATAGTTCATCAAATGCAATAAAGTCAGTGGATGTATCTGAATGTTTTCTTTTTGCTTTAGGCATAGTTATCCCTCCGATAACATGGATTTGTTTATTCGCATGAAAAAATAAAGGTACATAATTTTGGAATAAGCATACCATATAAAACTTATACACAACGTGGCTGAAAAGACAACTTTTTCTTGCCTGTGGAAAAAATGATTCAATACAATTGTTATAGTTATCCACAGCCAATTGAAAAAGAAGGGAAATGAAGAAAAACCTGCTAAAATACCGGGAGGGGGTAAAAACAAGCAAAATAATTTTAATTATCTATAAAACAGGTATGATGAGAAAAAAGGGGGATTTTATATGACAAAAAAAGCAGTTTTCGCAGGCGGATGCTTTTGGTGTATGGTCAAACCATTCGAAGAGCAACCAGGGATCATTTCTGTGACATCCGGTTATACAGGCGGGCATGTACCAAATCCAACTTACGAACAAGTAACAACAGGCACAACAGGGCATACAGAAGCCGTAGAGATCGAATATGACCCAGAAGTTATTTCTTATGATCAGTTGGTGGAAATCTATTGGCAGCAAACCGATCCGACTGACGCGTTAGGACAGTTCGCTGATCGTGGTGATTCTTATCGACCAGTGATCTACTATAGTGATGAAGAAGAACGAAGCATTGCAGAGCGTTCAAAACAAGCATTGCAAGACAGCGGGCGATTCGATAAGCCGATCGTGACAAAAATCGAACCAAGAAGCGAATTTTATCCTGCAGAAGATTACCATCAGGATTATTACAAGAAAAACAAGCTCCATTACAATCTTTATCGAGAAGGTTCTGGACGTGCCGGTTTCATTCGTCGACATTGGGGAGGCAAGAAATAAGAAGCCGAAAAAGCTACTTTTGGAACACCGTATATCAGAGGTTGTGACAAGTCGTTTGTCACAACCTTTTTTCAATACCTAAGATGAAGGACGATCAGCAAGGCACTACTCAAAAAAGGAATGAAAGGCAGCTTTTCCAACTTTTTTTTATGACAGATAAAGTAAACAGAAAAAAAGGATATTCCAAATAGGCTAGCCAGAAACAAGACCCGAAGCAACTCTTCCAGAGGCAAGCCCCCACTCCAAGAAAGCACCAACAGAGTATCGCCAGCTCCGAGATAGGATTGACCATAGCGAAGGCATGCACCGCCTACGATGAACGTTAACAGCACACTTTGCCATTGGAAAACGCCGGCCTGCAACCAAAAAATCCATAAGACTGCCCAGGAGCAGAATAGCGTGTGAGAATGGACCATGAAGTAAAACAAGTCCATCAACGAAAATAGCAAAGCCGAAAGCACCCAAATGAACGTCGAAAAATTTCTTGCGGAAGAAAAAGTAAAGAACCAGACAAAAAGACCACCACATAAGACTTCTGCCAACAAATAGTAGAAGGGCAACCGACACCGGCAATAGCGGCAGCGAAAACGTTGGACGATGATCGAGAGAATCGGAATCAATTCATACCAAGAAAGCGAATGACAGCATTTGACACAATGGGATCTAGGATAAATAATAGAGTGACCTAACGGAATCCGCTGGGCGGTTAAACATAAAAATGACCCGATACAGCAACCAATGATAAAATAAAGTAACACGCCATCTCCCCCTTTTCAAAACCAAGATACGCAAGCTTAAACTAAATTTTTGTACATACATAAAATTTGAGGTGAAAAAATGAACGTTTCAATCGGATTAGATATCGGAACCACACAAACCAAAGCAGTTGCTTTCACAGATGAAGCCCAAGAAGCAGCATCCGCTTATTTTCGCTACCCTTTGATCCAAGAAACACAAGGGATGGCAGAACAAGATCAGGAATTGATCTTTCAAGGCGTCTGCACCGTTATAAAAGAAGTAATTAAACAGTTGCCTTCAGACACGACCATTCAATTTGTCTCCTTCTCCTCTGCAATGCATAGCCTGATATTGTTGGATGAAGAGAAAACACCGTTATCTCGAATGATCACTTGGGCAGATAACCGAGCAGCGGACGAAGCAGAAAAATTGAAATATACCGTGCTTGGCAAAGAATTTTATCGGCAAACTGGGACACCGATTCATCCAATGACACCATTGAACAAAATCAAGTGGCTGCAAAACAGCCAACCTGAATTATTCAAAAAAACTGCTTATTTTGTCGGTATCAAAGACTATATCTTTTATAGATTGTTTGGAGAACTCATCAGCGATTACGGAACAGCTTCAGGAACTGGATACTTTGACATCCATGAATTCCAATGGGCAGAAGAAGTGCTTGACTACTTGGGCATTCGAACAGAACAATTGCCGCAAGTGTTTCCTTCCACCTATCAAGTAACAGGTCTACCGTCAGAAACAGCAGCAGAACTAGGTTTGCCAAATGATATATCATTTGTTTTGGGAGGGGCAGACGGGCCGCTTTCTAATCTAGGGTTAGGTGCTTTTGGTGATACGATCGCCGCTTTGACCGTAGGAACGAGCGGAGCACTTCGTTTTATTACTACTCAGCCTCAGTTCCATCCAGAAATGGAGACGTTTTGTTATGTTCTGGATCAGAAACATTGGGTAGTAGGAGGAGCGACTAGCAATGGTGCTGGCATCTTTGATTGGGCAGGGCATACATTTTTACAGGAAGTCGTTCAATCTGCTAAAGAAAAAGGAGAAAATCCATATGATGCACTGCTTTCGGCTATTGCTTTTGTGCCAGCGGGTGCCAATGGTCTGATTTTTCATCCCTATTTGCTTGGCGAGCGAGCACCGCTTTGGGACGCAGATGCGTTTGGCAGTTTTATCGGCTTACAGCGGCAACATACAGAAAAAGAAATGATGAAGGCGATTCTAGAAGGAATCTGTCTCAATCTTTATCGGATTTTAAAAGGAGTTTGCCAAGAAAATCAGCTCACAGAGATCCGTGCTACAGGCGGGTTTGCTCAATCTCCGATTTTTCGTCAGATGATGGCTGATGTACTGGGGTATCCGCTTGTTTTCCCTACTGTCACAGAAGCATCCGCATTAGGAGCTGTGATTTTAGGCTGGCGAAGCATCGGAAAGATTCAAAGTATCAGTGAAGCACAGGAATTGATAGAATTGAAAGAGCAAGTCGGAGTACAAGAAAACGATCATAAAAAATATCAGAAAATCTATCCATTATTTGTTTCGACACAAAAGCATTTAGCACAGACTTATCAGCAATTTGCTGAACTGCGAGAAGAATTAGCTGATTCTGAAAAATGATTGGCTTTACGGATAAAAAAGCGAAATGAAAATCGTTCTCAGGTAAATGATTTTGTTGTACTTTTCATTGAAAGTCTACTATTATTTTAAGTGTAAGAAAATGTTAGGAGGCAAGAAAGATGAAATTCCAACAAACCAAAGAAGTATTAAATCAATTAGTTGCAGATCTAAGCCAAATGTCTGTTGTTGTTCACCAAACACATTGGTACATGAGAGGACCAGGTTTCCTTACATTGCACCCAATGATGGATGAGTTCATGGACGATTTGAACGCTCAGTTAGATGAAGTATCCGAACGCTTGATCACATTAGACGGTTCACCTTATTCTACATTGCGTGAATTTGCAGATAACACGAAAATCCCTGATGAAGTAGGACGTTGGGACCGCACGATTCCTGAACGTTTGGAAACACTTGTTGCAGGCTACCGTTATCTAGCAGATCTTTACCAAAAAGGAATCGAAGTTTCTGGAGAAGAAGGCGACGATCCAACACAAGATATCTTTATCGAATTCAAAACAGCCACAGAAAAACGTATCTGGATGATCCAAGCTCATCTAGGCAAGGCGCCAGAGATCGACGCGTAAGCGCGAAACTTATCCTTTTATATAGAAGAAACCGCGGAACAGCATCGTTTCGCGGTTTTTTTATATTAGAAAACGACCCTTTTATATAAAAGAAAGAAAAAGAAGTAAAGTTTCATATAAATTTTTCAATCAAGCAGAAAAACGTTGACATTGACTAGATTAGCGGGTAATATGTTAAATGGTATTGTTTGCCCCACAAAGAGCCCCGGAAACTCGAAGTGTATGTCAAACATCAGAACTTAAATTGGAGGAAAATAACGTGCGTACAACATATATGGCCAAACCAGGCGAAGTAGAACGTAAATGGTATGTAGTAGACGCAACTGATGTTCCATTGGGACGTCTTTCAACAGTTGTTGCATCTGTACTACGTGGTAAAAATAAACCAACTTTCACACCTCATTTGGATACTGGCGATTTCGTCATCGTCATCAATGCAGACAAAGTGAAATTAACAGGTAAAAAAGCGACTGACAAAATTTATTACCGTCACAGCAACTACCCAGGAGGATTGAAATCAATCACTGCTGGCGAATTGCGTGCTAAAAATTCTCGTCGTTTGATCGAAACTTCTGTAAAAGGTATGCTTCCTAAAAACACTTTAGGCCGCAAACAATTTACAAAATTGAACGTATACGGTGGAGCAGAACATCCACATGCAGCACAACAACCAGAAGTTTTAGACATCACAAACTTAATCTAATAGGAGGGAATTTCATTGGCACAAGTTCAATATATCGGCACAGGCCGTCGTAAAAACGCAGTTGCTCGCGTACGTCTAGTACCAGGAACTGGCAAAATTACTGTAAATAAAAAAGATGTTGAAGAATACATTCCACATGCTGACTTGCGTGAAGTAATCAATCAACCTTTCGCTGTTACTGAAACAAAAGGCGCATATGACGTATTTGTTAACGTAAACGGCGGAGGATACGCTGGACAATCAGGAGCTATCCGTCATGGTATCGCTCGTGCATTGCTAGAAGTTGATCCTGACTTCCGTTTAGCTCTTAAACGTGCTGGGTTACTTACTCGTGACGCACGTATGGTCGAACGTAAAAAACCAGGTCTTAAAAAAGCTCGTAAAGCTTCTCAGTTCTCAAAACGTTAATATCGTTCGAGCAAAACACACCTTCTATTTGGAAGGTGTGTTTTTTTTGATTATGAAAAAATACAGAGCGAGGCGTAAGCAGAGTAAAGTAGTTTTATTTAATGGATGCGACTTCATTTGCTTATGAGTACTAGTTCAATTCTATCACTACAAGGCACTTTCAAAATTTGGAGAGTGTCAACTAATAGAAATAAAAAATGTATGTATTTTTTGCCAAAGTCAATTTTTCCTCTTTACTATGATATGATTTGATTGGTATATGATTGAAGTGGACAAGAAAGGAGTACAAATGTTTATCAATAGTGTAAATGATGCTGTTTTTTCTTGCCAAGCGTGTGTGAATGTCTATGTGTTAAAGTTGTCTAGAACTTATTTTATTCCTGTTGATGTTTTATTTATAGACCAGAGAAACAGAGCATGGGAATTAAAAAAGAAGTACTTTGAAAAGCAGATAAAATCTAAAGTGAAACAAAGGCAATTGATTGTTGCATTCAATGAAATAATTGATAAGGTGATTTTAAGAAGAGAGAAGCAACATTTTCAGTTCTCACTATCCAATCAACATTTTTTAATACGGGTAGAAAAAATAGAGGATAAAGAACATTTGATTATTTTAGGTCCTTTCTGTACGAGTGAAACTATTCAGTCCCATATAGTTCTACGTAAATGTATTCGTAAACTAAGAAAATTCTATTCCAAAAAGGTCAATAAATATCTGTACTTAGTGATAGATGAAATATTGGCTACTGAGAATTTCTATAGACATTCTTTAGGATTTTGGGCGAAGAAAATTGGGTATGATTATTCGTATTTAAGTAGAGAATTCAAGAAATATGTTGGCTGCTCATATAGTTATTATCGAGAAAAGTATAGAATTGAACATGCAAAGAATGACTTACTTATGACTCAGTTATCTATCGAAGAAATTTCTAACTTTTTAGGTTTTTATGATTCAAGTCATTTTTATAATAGTTTTTTTAAAGAAGAAAGAACTTCACCAACTTTTTTTAGAAATCGATATAAAAAATTAAATAAATAAAGGCTGGAATATTAATCCAGCCTTTATTTATTGTGTTGATTAAAAAATATAGTAAGAAGGAGCATGTCTTAAATTATTTGAACCTGTAACGCGTGCAGTACGAGTTTGTCCGGCATTACCAGTGACATGATTAGCTTTAATCACTG
This sequence comes from Enterococcus sp. C76, assembly GCF_040886985.1. Lineage (NCBI taxonomy): Bacteria > Bacillati > Bacillota > Bacilli > Lactobacillales > Enterococcaceae > Enterococcus > Enterococcus sp. C76. The sequence goes on from NZ_JBFOEY010000006.1 coordinate 66,823, forward strand.
TTCCATTTGAGTTTAGTAGCACGGCTGAAACTCGATAACGACGTGTACGATGATGAATAGTTGAGTTTAGTCTTACGTTTCCCCAAGCAACAAAAGGAAAACCATCTGTTGAAATTGTCCAAAAGCCCCAAGGGAAATGAGTTTGTCGTCTAGATAAAGGATCATCTGTGCTATTGCTTTTTTCTAACAAAATTTCATTTGAAACATCAAGAACTCTTCCGTTTTCATCAAAAACAATGCTTCCGCTATTTGGAAATGACTCTGTTATTGGCATTGTTAGTGCATCATTTTGAAATCCAACTTCATCAGCATTTACTGATACAGGCATAGCAAGGGGCAAGAGAGTAATTGCAACAAATGATACAGAAAAAATTTTTCTCATAATGCAGAGCACCTCTTTCTTTTTGTGGAAATAGATTATTCCCACATTTAAAATACTATGAGGTTAGTCATATTTTCTATGTAATATCATGACTATATACCTATATCTATTTGTAATAATATGACTTCTTAACAAACATAGATTGTTGAATGTTTAGTGTCCATCTATACTTTTAATTGACTAACTACGTTAAAAACAAGGAGTTTTGCCGATGACTAATATAGTATTGAAAAAAATCGTTTTGCTGTTGTCTATACTCTCAAGTCTTGCATTAGCTGTTGCCATTAGGAATGTGAATAGGGAAGAAGATTTCCAAAAAAAGGTAAACACGGCCGAGTATTTTACACCGTTCAGATTTCCAGAATTTATCGTAGATCCTCAGCAAGAAACTAGGGTTCTAGAAATACTTGAATCAGTCTCAGAAAAATTGAATGTAAACTATATGGCAAAAGTTTCATTCTATGGTGTGAGAGACCATACCTTTTCTGAAACAGGAGAAATCTCTTTTGATCGTTTAGGTGAAACACATACATTTTTTCTTTCCAAGCAAACAGAAACACATCTTTTGAACAATTTTTACATAGAGCCTCAAATAATCAGTGAAAAAAATTATTTTGCATCTGACTTAGAAAAATATCCAGATGCGGAATATTTAGAAAATAGACAACTGAAAAACGAAGATTTTTTTATACTACCGATACAAATGGCTGAGGTGCTAAATCCAGCTGATTTTTTTGTGGAAACGAAAGATCAAAAAACTCTAGATAGTTTCCTATCAAAATTATCTGATGAATACAATCTCTCCTTTGAGACAGCGTACGAACCCACATCTTTTCAATATGAGAATGACATAGAAACATTTGCGCCATCTCGAACATTAGAAGCATCTACTTTTGTGATATTTACTCTTTTCTATAGCCTTTCCTTGATTTTATGGATACTAGAGAACAATAGACACATTGCGATCTATCGTTTAAATGGTTTAACTAGTAGAAAAATTTTAAAAAGATTATTATTAAAAGAATTAGTCATCCTTTTTCTCTTGAATCTATTGATAGCTTTCTTCTTTGTTCTACATTCAGTGAATCATTTGTTTGTTCTAGTGCAACTGTTCTTGCTTATTTTTAGTCTAATCATTTCTTTTTTTGTGATTGATTTACTAGGCAATCTTTCATTGAATAAGCAACTAAATCGCCAAACTTTTGGTAAAGGATTCTTTTATACTATCTATTCTGTCAAAATGTTGATTTTATTTTTTAGTGTGGTACAACTTGTTCCGTTAGCTGAATATGCTCGCACATTCGTTACACCAGAAGCAGTACCTGAAGAAATAAAAAATCATGCCGTTTTCTATCCAAGACTTGGTGGCAATGAAGCGACTTTGACAGATCTTTCTCAAGATATGAGAGGATTAGATAAAACAAAGTTGCTTTCGCAACTGTTGGATGATGGAGCAATCGAGGTTGATACAAGTGCTTATTTTGAAGAAGAGAATCCTTTGATCCATCAATCTATTTATGTAAATACAAACTATTTAGACAAGTATCCGCTCATCAGCATAACAAATCAGCCTATCCAAATTGATAAAAATGAGGATCGAGAAATCATATTAATCCCAGAACGAATGATGCCCGATTTTGTTCAACTTCGTTCTTGGTTTTTGAATGAAACAAATCCTGATAGACGAACAAAAAAAGAAGAGGATGTTTTGTTTTATACCATCCAAGATGAACAAGAAATCTTTGCCTTTGACCAAGAACAGGCAATCATCATCAATCAGCCGAATATCATCCATGTATTCACTTTGAACAATCTACCCATTTCTCATAGAAATATTCTGACAGGAAATAGTTTTGCTGAACCATTAAAAATTCCATTGATTGGGACTGCACAAGAAACCTATGATAGATATCTTCCGTTATTGAAGGAAGCAGGATTGGAAGACAACTTTCCTTTTTTGATCCCAATGGAACAGTTAAGGAAAACAGAATTGCAGTTGATTTATTTGTGGGACATAAGACAAAGGATAACTGATTTATCGATTACTATTTTATTGGTTATTGTTTTGATTACCTATTCCACACTGAGCTATTTCCGCCTTTATCGGCAAAAATTTGTTGTTTGGCGGTTAAATGGTGTTTCTTTTTTCAAAACTTATAGAAGAATTTTTCTGTTGTTTGGCTTACAATATCTTTTGTTTTTTATCTATGTAGCTGTCCATTCATTTAGAATAACGGATGTCTTTATTTTTTCGTTATACATACTAATCGAATGTATTGTGCTGTTGTCTACATTTTTTTTAATCGAGAAAAAACAGAACAGATTATGTGAAAGTAAATGATTTTTTAGTTTCACAAGTAAAAATACCTTTTTCACTGTCTTTGGAAAAGTCAAACATGGTGGTTGTGACAGAAGTGGTCAGCTTCAAGAAATAAGAAGGAATTTACGAAAATTGCTTCTCATGTTTGATAAATATTGTGACTTGTGACCGAGGAGTTGGCAGAAGAACGCCGTTTATTCGGAAGAAGGGGTTGTGACAAAAGTCTTGTCACAACCCCTCTTATTTTGCAGCTAATGTCAAATTTTCAAACAGCATATATTATTTTTCATAGGTCCGTTTTTAAGGATGAGTGCTTTTCTTTTCCTTTTGCTTTTTATATACTCTGGCTCTTTTGACGTGTTCTGCGGTGATTCGAGGGTAGGCCATACGTACTTCTTCATCTAGGAAGCAAAGATCACAGATTGTCTGGATTCGTTGGGTCTCTGAACGAATGAAATCATCGTCTTCTCGAAAAACAGCAGCAATCAATTCAAGTTGAGAAAGACGCAATGTGATGACTAAGCGTCCTTGTAAACTCGGATGTTCTTTCACTAAAGTTTGGAGGTCGGGAACTAAAGACAATGCTTCTTCATATCTATCAAAGAGTAGCTGGATCAAGGCATAGTTAAGTAGATGATTGGCATATTTAAAAGACCAGTCTTCTTCAAAATCACGGTAGTTCTGATAATTCTTTTTAAAGCGTGAGAGGAATAAAGGGCGGATATCATCTGCCAACATTGGCAAAATGATGCTTGCGTTATTCATTTCCTTTAGCGTCCACGTCTCCATCTGCATCAAATAATCTTCCATGAACTTCATTTCTTCGGTATTGACTTCGCTTGTCTGTGCATCGATTCGATCAATAGTAGCGAGTAAGTGGATGAGGTACGCATAAAAACGTTCTTCTTTTTTCTTACTATCTTTGTACTTCAAATAAAACTTAGGTTCTTTTTCCACATGTTGGAATCGTTGGGTTTCTTCTGCTATTTCTTTTAAGAAACTTTTCTGTCCGCGATATTTTTCTCCATAATGTAAAAAGAAAAATTCATCGGGGTTTTCTAATTCTAAATTATCGAGAACGGATAAAAAATCCTCTAAAGCTAGATTTACTTCCCCCCGTTCAAAACGATAAGCAAAGGTCCGTCCAACGATTCCTCCATACACTTCCTTCATCAGCAACCCTTTGTCTATCCTAATGCGATGCGCTGTCAATCCATATTTCTCCATATACTTCCCTCTTTTATGTTCATTATAGTGAACATAATAACATAAAAAATTGGTCTGCTGATAGGATGAAAAAAACGAAGGGAGCATGGAGCATGAATACACTCACTCTTGAACAGCAATCAAAGAAACAAGTTATGAAAGCAGCAATTTCTTCTCTTATCGGGACATTTGGTTCTTCTATCTTTACATTTGGACTTAGTCTGATGCTACTTGAAAAAACCGGGTTAGCTATTTCATTTGTTTTAGCATCTGTCATTCAGCCAATACTTGCCATTTTTCTAACACCCATCGTTGGACCCATCGTGGATCGATACGATCGTAAAAAAGTGATCATCATCAGCCAGCTTGTAACGTTAGTTATTTTAGCCATATACGGTTTATATTGGGGGCTGTCTGCTCATCCGCAAAAGGGGATCCTTTTGCAATCAATCTTGCTGATTATTGTATTGAAAGCCACCGACCAATTTACTTATACTGCACAACAGGCGGCAAAACCTGATCTAGTATTGTCGGATGATTTGATGAAACTTGCCAGTTACTTGAGCATGGCTACGAGTATCTCGAGTCTACTAACAGGAGTTTTAGGTGCGGTACTTTATACACTTCTTCCATTCTGGCTTTTTGTTTTTATCGAGATACTGACTGAGATCATGACGTTATTCATTACATTGACAATGGATTTTTGCCTTGTTCATTCACAAGAAGACCAACTGAAGAGAGCTACCGAATCAGATAAAGGTTCTTTTCTTGAAGGGTTGCGTTACATCAAACATCAAAAATATCTTATCTATTCGTTGGTTTTTGCTTTACTGATGAATTTTTTCAGTTCCATCATCAATGTAGGGCTGCCCATCATCATGCTTCGTACTTTGAAGGTATCTAATGTTCTTTATGGGTTGACTGAAACATTCTTTTTTGTCGGGATGTTAGTAAGTGCCTGGTTAGCAGGAAAAATAAAAGATCCATCGGCTCCTCTTGAACGATCTCGTAAGCTTTCTTATGGCTATGCAGTTGGTTATGTAGGCATTAGTTTAATGGTTCTTTTGGTCCACGGAGAGATTCTTGCAGTTATCATTGATGGCTTGCTTCTTTTTGCGATTGCTATCGTGAACAATCTGATGAATATCCCAACTATGGTCTGGCTTCAGCGAGAAGTTCCAACGCATATACAAGGACGTCTGATGTCAACGATAACAACGATTACCATGGTGGCCAGTCCACTTGGATTAGCACTGTTTGGTGCGCTCTTTGATTGGCAGACAACGCAACCACGTCTGCGAGATAGTCTGATTTTTCTGGGAGGGAGTCTTGCTATAGTTATCCTTATAACTGGTCTGGTAAAATTACTCAAGCTTGATCTGAAAGAAGCAAAAATTTTCAGTGAAGAGGAATACAGAGAAACGACTTTGGTCGAAAAGAAAGAATCAGGAAACTGATACAAGCGTATAACAAACTGCCTGATAATAGGAAAGACACGTATTGTCAGATTGTTTTTTTGACATTCAATTGGAAAATTTACACTTTCTTTATACATTTCTGGCTGCTTTCTTTATACCCGTCAACTATACTTCACTTATCAATAAGAAAGAAGGATAAGTATGGATTTTGGAAATGAAACGGTCTTGAAAGCAACTGGTATAACCAAAAAATACGGTGCTGCCAAAGCATTAGATAAAGTATCAATCGAAATCAAACGTGGAATGATCTATGGATTGATTGGGGAAAATGGAGCGGGGAAGTCTACCTTTATGAGAACTATTATGGGTTTGATCTCGATTGATGAAGGTTCGATCGAATTATTTGGAACGACGGATTTGCAGGCAGCAAGACGACGTATGGGTCAATCGATTGAAACCCCTGCTCTTTATCCAGAATTAACTGCAAGAGATAACCTACGTATCCAAGCAGCGAACGGCGGTGTGTCGGATAGAGAAATCGAAGACCTGCTGAAAATGATGCGATTGGAAAATACAGGGAAAAAGAAAGCAAAGAATTTCTCTTTAGGTATGCGCCAGCGTTTAGCTATTGCAAATGCACTGATCACGAATCCGGAATTTTTGATTTTGGATGAACCGACGAATGGGATGGATCCAGCAGGGATGGCAGAAATGAGAGAAATCATCCAACGTTTGGTAAAAGAACGGAGAATCACCGTCTTGCTTTCTAGCCACTTGCTAGATGAATTGTCACAGATCGCCACCCACTATGGTATTTTGCATGAAGGACACTTGATCAAAGAATTATCGAAAGAAGAATTGGCACAAGAATCTCGTCAATTTATAAAAATTGACACTTCGGCGACGGAACAAGCAGTAACGGTTCTCGACTCTCTTGGTTATAGGGATTATTTTGTCCAATCTAGTCGTGTTATCCAGCTTTTTGAAGGAATTAACCAAGTAGCAGCCATCAATCAAGCATTGGTAGAGGCAAAAGTTCCTGTGGATGGCATCCACCTAGTTGGGCAAAAACTGGAAGATTATTTCCTACAATTAACTGGAGGCAAGACACATGTTTAATCTATTAACTGCTGAAAAAATAAAAGTATGGAAGAGCCGTAAAATGTGGGTCTCACTAGGACTGATGGTCGTACTTCCGCTTTTTTATTCTTGGAACGAATGGTATATGCATACAAAATACGGCAATGAATTAAACCAAGCAACGGATACAGTCATCAACGGTGCAACAGGGATTTTAATGGTGGAAAAAATGGCTGCATGGATTCTTCTGGCTTTCGCAGCATTTGCGTGTTTTTACATTGGGGAAGAATTTCAAAACGGTACGATTCGCAATACGCTATCTTTAGGACGGAATCGAATGACTTATTATGTGTCGAAACTTCTCGTTACGCTTTTGATCACAACACTTGGCGTAGTTTTGATCACGGGTCTAGCCATGCTTGCTTACACACTTGCTTTCGGATTTGGTGAAATCGAGGGAATCCAAAACTATGGAAATTATGTTCTGCAAGTATTTCCTGTCTTGCTTCTGCTGACATTAGGGACAATATCTGTTCCAGTGGCTTTGACATTCATCACTAGAAGTACCAGTGTCAGTTTGCTTCTTTCTTTTCTTTATATCATGGGAACGGCCTTCGTTCCCGGTGTTTTCGCAAAAATCAAAGGCTTGGAATTTCTAACGGAGTGGTTTACGGAAACGTGGCTCATGTATACGGACTTTGCGCAACAAGCAACTTATTCGCAAGCACCGAAAATGATTCTGCTCAGTCTAGTAACAATCGTGGTATCATCAGCTCTAGGAATGTTTATTTTCCAAAAATCTGACATTAAGTAGGTGGTCCTGCTGGAAACTATTTTGATTATCGAAGACGATGAAGCTGTTCATTCCTTACTGGAGGAGGTTCTTGAACAGAGATACAAACTTCTCGATGCTTATTCAGGTACGGAAGGAAAATTATTGTTAAGCACATATCCTGTCGATTTGATCCTTCTAGATCTCATGCTTCCAGGGCTTTCAGGAGAAGCAGTGTTAGCAGAAATCCGACAGACATCGAATGTTCCGATCATCGTTCTTTCAGCAAAAAGCAATCAAAGAGATAAAGTTTCCTTGTTGGCAGCAGGAGCGGATGACTATGTGACAAAACCATTTGATATCGAAGAACTGTTGTTACGAATCGGCATCCAACTTCGTCATCAGACTTCTGTCCAAGTAAAAGATCTGTCGCAACGCATCTATTACAAGGAAATCTTACTGGACAAAGAATCAAGGGATGTAAATGTGAATGGTGTGGCTGTCCATTTGACAGGAAGAGAATTCGATCTGCTGAAGCTTTTTTTAGAACATCCGAAAAAAGTATTTTCGCGAGCAAACCTTTATGAAACAGTTTGGCAAGAACCATATTTTGATAGTGAGAAAACAGTGAATATGCATATTTCCAATCTTCGAGGGAAACTAGCAAAGGCACATGCTGTGTATATTCATACGGTGTGGGGAGTGGGGTTTAGATTTGATTAAGTGGCTGTTGCTTCTCGTTGTTATCTTTATGGGAAGTTTTATTTTCTTCCTGCAAAGGGAAATCAAGCGATTGACTAAGAAAATCGCCACTCTTTCTGAACGACAAAAATATGGTGGTCGTCTTTCAGTCGAGTTTCGAGAAAAGAATCTAATGGACCTAGTAGATGCACTGAATACATGGGTGGATGAAAATGAACAAAAAGGACAAGTATTTCAAGAAATGGAAGAAAACATCAGACTATCGATCGTCGGCCTTTCTCATGATCTCAGAACTCCTCTGACTGCTATTAACGGTTATGTACAATTACTGGAACAGGTAGAGGATACGGAGAAACGGGAGAAGTATTTAACGATCATCAAACAATCTGTTGCAAGATTACTCAGTATGACGGATCAGTTTTATGATCTTGCTCGAATAGAGACGAAGCAAAAAGAAATGGATCTCCATACGCTTTCTTTTTCTAAAGAGGTGGAAGAAGTATTTTTCTCTTTTTATGAACAATTTTCTGTAAAAAATATCGAGGTAGCGTTCGCTGAACACTCGATAAATACAACTGTATTAGCAGATCCGCTCATGTTGTTGCGAGTGCTGCAAAATATCATACAGAATTTATTGCGTTATGCAGATGGACAAGCAAAGGTGACATTTTCAAAAGAGGACCCATTCATTCGATTAACAGTGGCCAATCCTATCAAAGCAGGAGCGCAAACCTCTGTTGAAAAAGTCTTCCAGCGTTTTTATACCGAAAATACCAGCCGCACAAATACGGAATCTAGCGGAATCGGGCTTTACCTGTCAAAAAAATTGGTGGAAGGAATGGGAGGAGAGATGACCGCTAAATTAGACGGGGGCATCTTCTCCATCTCTGTCAAGTTGCGGAGGGTTTAATTGGCTCTAATTTACCTGAAGTGAATGACAAAAAAATTGTATCTCGTTTTAAAGACATCTTCTTTTTTTGGAAGGTGTTTTTATTTTGGTGTGATTGATACGAATTAGGTAACGAAGACAGTTATTTTTGTACCCCCTTTTCAAATAGCGCAACAGTGCTATACTAAAGCTAACAAATAAAGGAACGGAGAGGGATATGGGTCAAAGAGAATTTATCGTTTCAATCATTATTGCAGTTGTTATTTTATTGGTCATTTTAGACATTTTTTCACGTTTGAAATTAAAGGAAACAGTTCGTAGCAAATGGGGAAAAATTCCTTATCAACCGAGATTTGATAAAGAAGAAAGCTTGAAGGAAGCATGGCTCACGGAGAAGAAGTTCCGTTCATGGGATAGCGAAATCGACGATCTTACTTGGTATGACCTGGATATGTTCGAAGTATTCGAAGGGATCAACAGTACCTATTCTAGTGTAGGTTCAGAAGCGTTGTATCAACGTTTACGCAGCTTTGATTTTGGCGAAGATCAGCAGTTAGAAAAACTGATTGCTTTTTATCAGGAAAATCCTCAACTGAGAGAAAAAATCCAATATCAATTCGCTCGTTTAGGAAAAAAAGATCATAATTTTGCAAAACAATATCTAGCGGATGGAAAAAGTAAAAAGATTGGACGCGTAGGTTTATTTATTTTTCTTGGCTTGCTTCCGCTGGTGGGTGTAGGTTTGCTTCTTTTAGGTCAAGTACTAGGAATCTATTTGGCAATCGGTGGGTTAGTATTCAATACGGTCTATTATCTAGTGAAGAAACAAACACTAGAAACAGAGCTGAATAGCATGAGTTATTTGGTTTCAACGATTTCAGCCGCCAATCAGTTAGCAAAACTGCCGACACCACTTCAAGAAGAGCTGAAACAGCAAACTAAACCATTAAGAGACATCCCTAAATTAGGTTTTTCATTTCGTATGAAGAGCGGGAGTGAAGCAGAGTTGATTTTTGAATATGTCAACATCATGTTCATGCTGCCATTTATCTCCTATCATTTCGTTCTCACTAAATTAGAAAAGCATTCAACTGAAGCCATCAAGCTGTGGGAATTGCTGGGAGAACTGGAAGTAGCCGCCGCAGTATTGAATTACCGTACTTATATGCCCATCACTTGCCGTCCGGAATTTACTGAGGGCGGTGTGACAGCGAAAGATATCTATCATCCATTATTAAAAGAAGCGGTAGTGAATCCAGTCAACTGGCAGAAGAATACATTAGTCACGGGTTCCAATGCATCAGGAAAATCTACGTATGTCAAAAGTATAGCTATCAGCTGTATTCTAGCACAGACGATCCAAACAGTGATTGCAGAACAGTTTACCCTGCAACCTGGACATGTGTTGACTTCCATGGCAATCGAAGATGATTTATTTGAAGGCGACAGTTATTTTGTTTCAGAAATCAAATCGATCAAACGTTTGTTGGACCAAGTGGCTTCCAAAGAACGCTGCTACTGCTTCGTAGATGAGATTTTAAAAGGAACAAATACGATTGAACGGATTGCTTCTTCCGCTTCAGTCGTTCGGTGGCTTGCGGAGTATCCATCTTTAGCATTTGTCGCCACACATGATATCGAATTGACAGAGATTTTAAAGAATTATTGTGAGAATGTCCACTTTGAAGAACAAGTAACAGAAGGAAAAGGAATCAGTTTTGATTTCAAATTAAAAGAAGGACCTTCAAGGACCCGAAATGCGATTGCCTTGCTGAAAGTTTTGGATTACCCAGAGACTTTAGTAGAAACCGCAAAAACGGAAGCCGCGTCATTTGATGAAAAGCGGCAGTGGCATGTATTGGGATAGGCGAAGTGATCGAAAGTATTTATTGGATCAAAAATCTTGGCTTTTGCTTCCGCCGTTTATACGTGTTTAGAGCGTGAGACAAAAGTGTTCTTTACTTTTGTCTCACGCTCCTTTTGTTGCACATATGAATAGTAATCCTTTATCTTCGATTTGTTTTTTCTGAAAAGGTTGTCTGACTTCATCCGATTGATGTCTTTTATTAGAAGATTTTCCTGAGCCCAGCAACCTGATTTTTCGCTGGAACCAAGTTGTTTTTTCATCTGCTGTATTCCATGATACAATAAAGAATCATGTCTATAAGGAGATAGGAAATAAATGGCAAATGCGCTTGAAATAAATAATTTGAAAAAGGTTTATGGAAGTGGGGTCGAAGCATTGCGAGGAATCGATCTTTCCGTGAAAGAAGGAGATTTCTATGCGCTATTAGGACCAAATGGAGCTGGGAAGTCTACAACGATCGGAATCATTACTTCTTTAGTCAATAAAACATCTGGAAAAGTGAAAGTCTTCGGTTATGATCTGGATACGGATCTAGTCCGAGCAAAGCAACAGATTGGATTAGTCCCGCAAGAGTTCAATTTCAATCCCTTTGAAACGGTCCAGCAAATCGTCGTGAATCAAGCAGGTTACTACGGTGTCTCTCGCAAAGAAGCGATGAAACGCAGCGAAAAATATTTGAAGCAGTCCAATCTTTGGGAAAAGAGAAATGTCCGTGCACGTATGCTTTCCGGGGGAATGAAGCGAAGACTGATGATTGCTAGGGCATTGATGCATGAACCACGTTTGCTGATCTTGGATGAACCAACAGCAGGAGTCGATATTGAATTGAGACGCGAGATGTGGGAGTTTCTCCGAGAATTGAACGAACATGGTACAACGATCATTTTGACAACGCATTATTTAGAAGAAGCTGAAATGCTTTGTCGCAACATCGGGATCATCCAATCAGGTGAACTGATCGAGAATACTAGTATGAAAGAGCTTCTATCCAAATTGCAATTTGAAACATTTATCTTTGATTTAGCGCCATATGAGACCAAACCTGTGATTGAAGGATACGCTTGTACATTTGAAGATGAACAGACAATCGCTGTCGAAGTTGAACGAAATCAAGGGGTGAACGGAATCTTCGATCAGCTGACAAGACAAGGAATCAAAGTTCTTTCTATGAGGAATAAGTCGAATCGTTTAGAAGAACTGTTCTTGAAAATCACAGAAGAAAATGATCATACGGAGGAGAAAAATGTTTAATCTTTATTTTACTGCATTAAAAAGTTTAGCTATCAAGGAAACGAACCGCTATTTGCGTATCTGGGTCCAAACACTGGTTCCGCCAGTGATCACGACATCCTTGTACTTTGTTATTTTCGGAAAAATGATCGGTGGTCGGATCGGTGACATGGGTGGTTTTTCATATATGGAATTCATCGTGCCTGGTTTGATTATGATGTCTGCTATCACTAGTTCGTATGCCAACGTTTCTTCGTCCTTCTTCTCTCAAAAATTCCAGAAAAACATCGAAGAAATCTTGGTAGCACCTGTTCCTACCCATGTGATCATTTGGGGCTTTGTGATTGGCGGAGTGGGTCGTAGTATTCTCGTCGGCTCTCTCGTAACGATCATTTCCTTGTTCTTTGTACCACTTCATGTGTATTCATGGTTCATGGTCATCATTACATTATTGATGACGGCAATCTTGTTTTCGTTAGCAGGACTGCTCAACGGGATTTTTGCTCAGTCTTATGATGATGTATCAATCGTGCCTACATTTGTCTTGCAGCCGTTAACTTATCTAGGTGGCGTTTTCTATGCCATCTCGATGTTACCGCCCTTTTGGCAAGCTGTTTCGAAAGTCAATCCGATCGTTTATATGATCTCCGGTTTCCGTTACGGATTCCTTGGAACGATCGATGTGCCAGTAGCAACATCGATGATCGTACTTGTGTTATTCATCGTTGTTTTGTACGCCGTTACTTGGTATTTGATCAATAAAGGAAGAGGATTGAGAAGTTAGAAAAGAGGTTGTGAAATCAGCGTTTTGACCTGAGTATTAGAGAAACAAACGGGAAAATAGTTCCTCATATTTTGTCATTTTTTGAGCGAATACCGAGGGTCAGCTGATTGAACACCATTTAAGAAAGAGGTCGTGAGCCTGCCGTTCAACTCCGAGTCACAAGGAACAATTTCAAAAAACAGTTTCTCATGTTTGTTGAATATTGTGACTTGTGACCGAGGAGTTGGCAGGAGAACACCATTTATTCCGGAAAATGGACTGTGATAAGATTTTTGTCACAGTCTTTTTTTTGTTCAATCAGAAACATCTTTTAAGCTGTTCACTTTGCTTCTTTTTTTGTTTCCTAGTATAATGACAATGTTTTTGAGAAAGATTGCGACTTCACTGCTTGATAGAATGGAGAGTAACAAATAAATGACTACTAATTTTTGGAAAGAGCTGCCAAAGCCTTTTTTTGTTTTAGCGCCAATGGAAGATGTAACAGATGTTGTATTTCGCCATGTCGTAAAGCATGCAGCAGCACCGGATGTCTTCTTTACTGAGTTTACAAACTCAGACAGTTTCTGTCATCCAGATGGAAAAGATAGTGTACGAGGAAGATTGACCTTTACAGAAGATGAACAGCCGATGGTTGCCCATATCTGGGGAGACAAGCCAGAATTTTTTAGAGAAATGAGCATTGCTATGGCAGAAATGGGCTTCCAAGGAATCGATATCAACATGGGCTGCCCAGTTCCTAATGTAGCAGAACGTGGAAAAGGCAGTGGCTTGATCCTTCGTCCAGAAGTAGCGGCACAATTGATTGAAGCGGCTAAAGCTGGTGGTTTGCCTGTCAGCGTCAAGACGCGTATCGGCTATACGGAAATGTCTGAGATGGAAGAATGGATCAGTCACCTACTTCATCAAGATATAGCCAATCTTTCTGTCCATTTGCGTACGCGTAAAGAGATGAGTAAAGTAGATGCACATTGGGAAGTCATTCCTAAAATCATTGCTTTACGTGATCAAATCGCTCCGCAAACACTAATCACGATCAATGGAGATATCCCCGATCGCCGGACAGGAGAAGAATTGGCCGAAAAATATGGCGTAGATGGCATCATGATTGGCCGGGGGATTTTCAAGAATCCTTATGCATTTGAAAAAGAACCGAGGGAACATACAGAAAAAGAACTGATCGGACTACTTCGTCTGCAACTAGATCTGCAAGATCATTATTCAGAAATCATCCCGCGTTCGATCACAGGACTGCATCGTTTCTTTAAAATCTATATCAAAGGATTTCCAGGAGCAAATGACTTGCGTGTTCAGTTGATGAATACGAAATCTACCGATGAAGTACGAGAGATCTTAGACACCTTTGAAACAGAACATCCAACACTTTTCAGTGAACAATGATTTCTTGCTTGAACACCGTGAATCAGAGGTCGTGAAAAAGCTGTCCTGCATCAAGTCATAAGAACAGCCAAACAAAAATAGCTCCTCATATTTTATGAATATTGTAACTTGTGACCGAAGAGTTGGTAGGAGAACACCGTTTATAAGAGGTTGTGACAAAAGTCTTGTCGCAACCTCTTTTTTAACCAAAAAAGTACAAATAGTTTACTTTAAGTAAGAGAATAATTATGATGGATAAAAAAGGTGGAACAAATAACATACTATATATATTGAAATGAACACTGTATGGATGCTCCAACTTGATGAAGCTAAGGAGGAATTCGTATGTCAGAAAAGGAATTAATGAAGGTAGTCGGTTTTTATGAAGGGTTGCCGATCGATGATCCAAAAAGCTTTATGGATGAAAAAGAACAGGTACCTGTACTCAGTTCACAGGATCTTCTGGTAAAAGTCAACGCAGTATCTGTCAATCCTGTCGATACGAAACTTCGCCAAGATAATGGGATAAGAAATGCTTTGCGTATCTTAGGGTTTGATGGGGTCGGGAAAGTCGTTGCTGTAGGCGATGAAGTGCAAAAATTTTCTGTCGGCGATCGCGTGTTTTATGCAGGTACAACAACAAGAGCAGGAAGCAATCAAGAATACCAACTGGTTGACGAACGTATTGCCGCTCTTGCACCGAAAAATCTGTCAGATGAAGAAGCCGCAGCGTTGCCATTGACTTCATTGACCGCTTATGAATTGTTATTTGAAAAATTTGGTCTGATTCCAGAAGAAAATGCCAACCGCGGGAAAAAAATCTTAGTGATCAACGGAGCTGGGGGCGTCGGTTCGATTTTGAATCAACTAGCGCATTGGGCTGGTCTAGAAGTCTATGCGACTGCAAGTCCGAAGAATTTTGAATGGCTGAAAAAAACAGGCGTAGACTATCCAATCGATTATCATCAAGACTTAAGTAAAAGTTTTCGTGAATTGGGAATCGATCAAGTAGAGTATGTCGCTGTATTATTCGATATTACCCGCTATTTTGATCAAATCAAGCACCTTGTCCGACCATTTGGACATGTGGGAACGATCGTAGGGATCAAAGAGCCGTTAGATATAGGTGTTTGGAAAAACCAATCTATCAGTTTCGACTGGGAGTATATGTTCGCTAAAACAGACTATAACTATGAAATCGAAACGCAAGGAGAAGCTTTAGCGCACATTGCTGCTTTAGCAAACGAAGGGATTATCCGCAGTACATTGAGCAAGGTCTATTCAGATGGGATCAATGCGAAGAACTTGAAACAAGCAACCAAAGACGTAGAAACAGGACATATGTTAGGAAAAGTCGTTGTTAGTGGTCCGTTCAACGGATAAGCAGGAATACGCCGATTTTCTTCTTATTATAAATAAAAAACAAGAGCGCATGACAGTAATTTGCCATAAGCTCTTGTTTTTTTATTTATAATAAGCGAATCAATGAAAGGGAAAGAATACCTACCAAGACGATCACCAATAAGCTTTTTGAAAGAATAGCAGCTAAAAGAGTAGGAACCGAAGCCAAAGCATTTTCGAGATTGATCTGCGGCAGATGTCCGATGTTTTGGGTAAATAGACTGCTGAACCATAAAGCAGACATAATGACGATTGGAACAAAACTTAAATACTCAAGCAACGGTTGCGGTAAGTCGAATTTTTTCAGTAAGACAAACGGTAGGACCCTAGAAAGCCAAGTCGCTAGAGTACAACCTAAAATAGTCAGCAATGTAAACTCAAAAGAAGGCATGTTTGATCCACACCCCCAATCCGCACCCGATAAGTGTCACAACTACGATCACTAAGTTGCTTGGGATAAAAATCAGTCCGATATATACCAGAATCAAAGTGAGACCAATCAGAATCAACTGTAATCGTTTAGAGGTGTTTCTATCAGAAATGACTTGAAGATAAAGTAAGCCGATAAACATAGCGACGATGGCGAAATCCAAACCAAACTTTTTCGGATCAGTAATAAAATTACCTAAAAGTGCGCCAACAAGAGAAGAACCCACCCACGTCAAATAAGAAATCCAATTAGCTGTATTCATCCAACGAAAATTTAACTTTTGTCCAGTATAGTTCAATTTATTCATTCCCAGTGCGAAACTTTCATCTGTCAGCAATGTGCCAATGAGCAGATTTTGAAGCAGCCGATTTTTCTTGAAATAAGGGGCAATCGTCATACTCATCAAAATCATTCGGGAATTGACTAGAAAGGTCGAGAGAACGATGGAAAGCAACGGACTGTGGCTAGCAAGCATGCTGACCGTGATAAATTGAGCGGAACCAGCATAAATCAGCAGGGACATCAACGTGACGACCAGCGGATGAAACCCGGCAGCTTTCCCAACGATACCAAATGCAAGTCCAATACCGATATAACCAAAAACGGTAGGTAACGTGTCTTTGATCGCAGTTTTTATATCTAACTTTTCATCCAATAACAAAACTCCTTTAGCACGACATAAATTTTCATAATTGTCGTCAAACTTGTGAATATTCTAAATTTTTGTTTAACGTTTGTCAATGGTAAATAGTTCATACGAGGGGCATACTTAGAAGATAAAATTCTACTAGAAAAAATAAAAATGAGTATTTTTCATATAGCGAAAATAAAATAACGTATTATATGTATTGCTTTACCGCTTATTCTTTATCCCCTAATGGATTGCAAAATTATAAAACAACTATTATGATTAAGTTTTTTTAAAAATACTGGTAAATGAACAATTGGTTTTAACAGCGATGATATCATGAAAAATAAGGAACGTCTTACGAAAAAATGATTTTTAGAAATGAAAAATGAAGATCTGATGGATTGGTATATGTTATTTCATACAAAATCATGTTGCGATTGTTTTCAACTGAAGGAGAGCCATATTTATAAAGGAGTTGGCAAAATGGAAGTATGGGAGATCATCGAATTTGTTCGAAAGCAAAAAGGTATCTCCGTAGCAGAATTATGCGGAAAGGAAGTCAGCCGATCCGTTTACGAACGGTTTGTAAAAAATCAAGCAGACACGACAGTTAGCAAATTTTCATATTTTTTACAAAAACTCAATCTTGGTTATGATGAACTGAGGATATTCGATTATCCGCCGGAAGTGGCAAACATGGACCGGATGATGAAAGAAATGGTTTTAGCATTTATGAATCAAGATAAAGAAGAATTGCAACATTTGATCAGCCTGTGCGAAGAAAAAGGAGACATCACTCAAAAGGAGAGACATCTAGCTAGTTTATGCAAATTACTGATTGCTCGTATAGTAGATGAGCCAATTGATGTTGCTGATTCAGAAGTTTATCAGTATCTGATTTATGCACAGACATGGACGAACTATGAGTTGGTGTTATTCAATCATTGTATGTATGCTTTTGATCCATTCTTTATTGATTTAGTGTTAGATAAAGCATTAGTCAGTATTTCCGCTTATCAAAACAGCAAGGATCGAAAGAATGAGAGCTTTCGGATGCTGGCAAATGCGATTATCCATTTTATCCAGCAGCAACAACGCGGACTAATTTGGAAATATATCTCAAAACTTGAAGCAGTCTTTTTAGAAGAAGATATGTTCTTTGAACGAAATCAGTATTCCCTACTCACTGGAATCTGGGAGATGATCAAAGGAAATGAAAAAGGAAGACAAAAAGTAAACCAAGCGTTGCAGATTTGTCAGCAACTTGGTGCAACGAAATATCATAAAATGAATCATGAACTTTTGAGAAATGTAGAAAGAATCTATGAAATCGATTTTCAATTAGACGAATTACTAGTAGTAGACAAATAAAAAGAGAGACAGCCGAGGTGTTACATCAAATACCTTGGCTATTTTTTTGCATGAAAAATATCAAAAGGATAATGAGACAATAAAAAATCAAATCAAAAAAATTTTTTCAAATGTTTACGTACTTAATAAATGGGAGAATATTCACCACATATAAAACGAAGGAGGATCATCTGCATTTACAAGAAGGAATATTCGTTCCGGATAGAAAGAAAAGGGGGATAGAGGAGTATTGTCAAGTAAATATTAGCCGTTTTTTTTATATTTTTTTGAGAAAGAACATAAAACATTAAAATATCAGCCAGTTTTTAAGAATTATTTCAAAGTGATTTGTAATAAATTTAAAAAGGTCATACTTAGAAAAATATGTGAGATTAGAAATAATTTGTATAGTTATTTTTCTTGGATTTTTGACCAGTCAAAAAAGGAGGAAGAAGGAGGCAAAATAACACGTCGTATACGACACATGATGTGCGTGAATGCTACATTTTGACCACAGAGACAAAAAATAGTTTATGATGTACGCGTAACAAAAATAACTTTTTATTAGGAGGAACAAACATGGCAGGAGCAATTGCAGTCACACCCGAACAGCTTAAATCACAGGCAAAGGTCTACCAGCAGGCAGCATCTCAAATCCAAGATGCGATCAGAAAGGTCAATTCCATGAACCAACAAATCGCTCAACAATGGAAAGGACAAGCCTTCCAAGCATATTTAGAGCAATACAATCAGCTGGAAGGAAATGTCAAACAGATGGAGCAGTTATTGGAAAGCATCAATCAACAGTTGAACAAGTATGCTGACACTGTGGCAGAACGGGATCGTCAAGACGCTAGCTCATTTGGATTTTAAGCAAATGGAAGAGGCAGTGAGAACCCTCATCGCCTCTTCCTTTCAATAGGGGCTTGTTCAACACAGGTATTAGGACCAATTTTTGTACAAATTTTTCAATAAGTTTTCACAAAAATTTGCCCTATTACTTGAAGCAAAAAAGTTTCGTCATTCATTGGGAAGGAGTGGACGTTTTTGATATGAAAATAAATTTAAAAAGAAAGGTTTCTTTATTCCTGACAATCATTGCCAGTCTATGTCTATTGCTTTTCTTCATCTATCTAGGATTCAAAGATGATAATGTCACGATCAGTACAACTGATCCTACAGGGAAAATGCAATATGCACTAGTCAACGAAGATAAAGGAGCAGTATTTGAAGGCAAAAATTATTCATTAGGTTCGGATTTTGTGACATTGATCAATAAAGACAGTAAAAATCGCTGGGAAACCACCACTCGAAACATCGCTACAGCTGGTGTAGAAAGCGGGCAATTTGATGCGCAAATCATCATTCCCCAAGATTTTTCTGAAAAATTGCTCTCGCTGCAAAGTATCAATCCGGAAAAAGCATTGATCGAATATCAAGTTCGAGATGGACAAAATGAAATCACGAATCAAATGATTCAAGACAATGTCAACATGATCTTAACGGACTTCAATCAGCGGATTATCCAAATGTATTTTTCCAGTATCGTCGGGAATTTATTTGAAGCACAGCAAAACGTGAATCAAATCGCCGGAACACAAGTAAACTATCAGACGAATTTGGAATCATCTATTTACAGTCCATTCAAAGAAATCCCAGGCAATTATACGAATGTGCTGGAAACAGCCAGTATTTTAGACACAGACAATCAGTCTTTTACTGCCCAGCAGCAAGCCTTTGTCCAGTCGGTCAAAGAGTTGCTGGACAGAAACAATCAAGGATTAGAAGGAGGCAGCCAATCGACTGAAGCAGTCAAAGAATCGGTCGAGGACTACACAAAGCAGGCAAATGAAAAACTGAAAGAATCGATCAGACAATTCAATGATCAAGTAGCGATGCAAAAAAAGCAGCTCAACGAACAATGGGAAACAGATACGGCAGACTATAAAAAGCAGCACGATCAATTGAATGAAACAATCTTGTCCCAGTTGGGTGATTTTTATACCAGCAATGAACAAGAAAGCACAGGTGTGTACGCCGGTTTTTTATCAGAATCGGTTCTTTTCCAAGTGACACAAATAAAAAGAATCACGGAACTTCAGGCAGAAATCGGTGAGCTACAAGCCCAGACAGAACAGTTGACCCAGTTGAAAAGCCAGATTGCAGCGACTTATTATAACGATCCTACAGCTACTCCTGATACAGCAACCACCGAGCAAGTGAAAACAGCTATCCTCCAGCTGATTTCCGATTTGGGAGGGAACGCACCCAAATTGAACGCTGAGTATCAAGGAACACTAGAGACCTCATTGGCTCAGATCCCAGACAAGAGCTTGGAACAGTTAGTGGACGAATTAGCAAAACAGCAAGTAATCACACCTGATCAAGCTTCCCTTTACTTGGATGAACTGGCAATCGTCCGAAAATACGCCAATGATTTGAACAAGCCATTGGGAAAAGAGGTCCATTTCACGTATTTAGATCCTAGACAAGGACATCCTGAAATGATCACCATTCCGCAGCAAACAGTCACGCTTTCCATGGACCCGACAAAAGAGAATACTTATTCGATCCAATTACCAGCTGATTCGCAAGAACAAGTCAGTGTGATGCTAGATGGTCCCAAGCTGCAAGAAATCGAACAGTTAGTGAATGATGAACTGCATCCTTATCGCTATCAAACTACGATCATCGACCATTCAGATCATCAATTTACATTCGCAGCACCTGAAAAAATCGAAGAAACGGAAGAAAGTACGCAAGATTCAACAGATGACCCGCAAGAAAAAGAATTGCCGAAACAGGTGACATTCACGGTCAACCTGCCGATCATCTGGCATTTGAACTCAATAGAACAAGCGACATCTTATAATGAACTTCACTATTCATGGTGCAGGAACGAAACGGTCCAAAGCGATCATCACTATGCCGTCTATCTCCCGATGGATCAGCCGCTGATCGATGATGTGCCTAAAATTCTGACACATTTACAAGCACTGGATACTGCTGCGCAGCAAATCGCGACTCTTTTCGGTAATCCGAACCAGTCGTTATCAGTCCAGTCTTATGCTGCCATGATCCGTGCGTCAGAAAATCAAGGGAAAACAGTTCTGGAATTAGCTAAAGACCAATCGATCTATCGTCGGTATGACAATATTACGAATGCTGAGAAACAAACGGTCATTACCGATAAATTATATGAAGAATACAAGAAATCAGGAGACAGGATCTACAAGGACACCGAGACTCAGATCAATCGACTGCAAGCGGTCATTGGGCATGAAACAGATCAGAATAAAGAAGAAGCCAGCCCTACGCTTTACGGCACATTGAATCTGATGACCATCCCGGAAAAACTGCTACAGGAAGCAGATAAATTGAATCGATGGTTCACAGATGCCAACCGGCAAATCAAGGATTCATACAATACATGGGGCGAAACAGCAAAAATCGAAGCCGCATCAGTGATCAATGAAGAAAATCCGCATCCTGAAGAAAACGAGACGAAACAAATTGCCACCCAAACAGAGTCTTTAGTCCAAACGATGCAAGAACTAATGCGATCATCCAAAGAAACGGTTGCTAGCACCGAGAAATCTGCTGCAGAAGTCAAAGATATCGCGCCGGTAATCGAAGAATTAAAAACAACGACAGCTGATGTTCAGACAAATGCAACAACGATCCTCACCAATCTGGATCAATCGATTCAACAATCGAAGCAAATAACGAAAGAAAACGAAGAATATGCAAAGAACTTTGAAAAAGTGTTGTCCAACACGAAAAACGGCGGAGCAGACAATACACAAGTTTTTCATTTTCTGTCACGGCCGATCCAAGGAAAAGGTGTGTTCGGACAAACAAGACAAATCTCGTTAGTTCCTTATTACGCAACATTAACTGGCGCGATTCTGCTTATGGTCGCAGGGCTTTCATTACTAGGATTTATGAAAAAACGTAAAGTGACAGAAGCCAATCTGCTGGTTCAGCCGACAAGGATATGGCTGAACGTTCCTAATGTCTTTCTTCTTTCGTTTGTGACGATCTTACTTGCCGGTTTTTATGCTGGTGCTACCAGTGCAAGTGCTGGCACGGCGAATCGCTTGTTGTGGTTCAGCTATGCCTTTTTGACCTTTGCCAGCATGCAGCTGCTTGTCACAGGCTGTTTACGGCAATTCAAGAAACTTACCTTATATGGTTACGGCATCGTTCTAGGATTGTATTTCATACTCACACCATTATTAGGAGTGACGGTCAAAATAGGTTCATTCACCGAGTTTCTCTATCGGCTGTCACCGCTCCAAAATATCCAAAATGGTTTCACAGTCCTGCTGAATGGCGGCCGTATCAGTTGGGTCAGTTATCTTGTGATCGCCATCCTTCTTGTTTTAGGACTGTTTCTGAATCTCATTGTTCTTCCTGAAGAACAAGATAGAAAAGAGCGTGAATCATGAATAAAAAAAGAAAAATCTGTTGGATCATCGGTATTTTGAGTGTTCTTTTTCCTATTAGCTTCGACGGAACACGTGTGCATGCTGAACAAGGGTCTCTTACAATCAACAATCAGGTAATCTATGAGGATCAGCAAACGGAAGCAGGCGGAAACGAGGTCTCATTTGCCATCAACGACTTGTTTTTGGCGGAGAAAGAAGCGAAAGATCAGCAATTGAAAGCAAAACAAAAAGAACTGGTCTCAACTGCACAGGAAAAAGTATTTTTTGAGGAAACGACTGAGCCAGAAGCTCTTGACCAAAAAGTAATGCCTTATCTCTTCAAAGAAGGAGACACTGTTGCTTCAGTCCAAAGTACTTCTTCTTCGACCATGCAGCAAAGGAAAGTAAATCAGCTGGTTACCTTTAGCGGCTATGTTCTTGGCGGAAGCCTATGCATAGGAATCGGTCTATTTTTAGGGAAACAATTAGCTTATCACAAAAATAAAAGGAGCAGGAGTGGCGTGTAGCATGGAAAAAGGTACAACAATCAGTATCAGTCTGCATACAGCTGATCGGATCATCGATCTGAAAGTCCCAAGCCAAGTCACTGTGGCACGACTGAAAACAATTTTACAAGAGTCGTTTCCAATCATTCATATCCGACTTCCCGAAAATTTTGAATTGGCTCTTTTGAATAAACCCATCCATTTGAGAAATGAGGCTATCTTAGCTGATTATTCTTTAGGCAATGGCGATCAGTTACAAGTGATCGAAAGACAAAAAAACAGGGAGGAAAACCCACTGTGAGAGAAATACAGAACATCGACCAAACCATTGGATTTATGAATGAGACTAACGCTGTAGAGGTGACTCTGCAGGCCAATCAGTATAGGCTGGACAAACTGACACAGTATCAGCACTT
This sequence comes from Enterococcus sp. C76, assembly GCF_040886985.1. Taxonomy (NCBI): domain Bacteria; kingdom Bacillati; phylum Bacillota; class Bacilli; order Lactobacillales; family Enterococcaceae; genus Enterococcus; species Enterococcus sp. C76. The sequence goes on from NZ_JBFOEY010000006.1 coordinate 90,014, forward strand.
TTTAGCACATGGTATCCGAATGCTGTCAGGAGAGATTATAGAAGCAACAGAAGAAAAGCTGGTTATTCGCTATAAAAAAGAAGAACTTTTCCAACGTTTGCTGCTGGCACAAAAAATCCATTTCTTAACGGATTTTCTACACCGTCCAGCTCAGCCTTTTCTCCATCCTGCTAATCTATTCGTTCGTGGAGAAGAACTAGTTATCGGGCACCGAGGATTTATGGAAACGATCGTCCCTTATATCAATGAAGAAGATGATTTTATCAAGCAATATCGGGCATTGGTCCTTTATATCCTGCATCCTAGATTAAACTATGAACTGCTGATCGAAGGCAGCGGTACGCTGAAAGATGCCTTTACAAAAAAAATAAACGAAGCAGATACGATCGAAATCATCGATCAGTTGCTAGCAACGGAGATTCTGAAGCAAAAGCAAAAACGAGCCAAAGAAACACAAGTGGTCAGTAAAAGAAATCATCAGATTTTTAAGTGGAGCAGCTTGGTATTGGGGGTATCGACAATCGGATTTGCTGTTGCGACAGGGATCTATGCTCTGGATAAACTCCCGGCACAAGAGCGTATCAGTTCTGCTGAGACACAATATATCGCCAATGATTACGCTGGTGTTTTGAATACGTTGAAAGAAGACGAACCTGAAAAACTGCCCACTGGTGCTAAATATGTTGCCGCAGTCAGTGCCGTACAACTGGACAATTTGTCCAATGAACAAAAGGCAGCTATTTTAAATAACTTGTCCCTTAAATCGAGCGACAACACATTGCTTTACTGGATCTATGCTGGAAAAGGGAACTTCGATAAGGCACTGGATGTCGCTAAGAATCTTGGTGACAATCAATATATCTTACACGCTTATACCAAGTTATACGATGCAACAAAGACCAACAACAAGATGAAAGGTGAGAAAAAACAAGAATTGCTCACAAAGTATGAAGAAGAGATCAATAAATACATGAAGTTGTTAGGAGGAGAAGATGGAAATGAAGCCAACTGATCGGTTCGTCCCATTAAGTGATCAAATCCGGACATCTGTAAAGATCCTCTTTGATATTTTTTATTTTGGTGAAACGTTCGTCCATGAACAACTCACCGAGAAACAGCGTCAAGTCGTACTTAATGGTCAAAGCTTCACTTATGAAGACCAGAAGTTATTGTGTGACGGAAAACCAATCAAGTCAGATGAACACTTGCTGATTTTAAGACATGAAGAGCTGGAAACTGTTTTTACGAATAAACCAAAAAAAGATTTTCTGATCTCCGGAGCGAAAAAATCGGCAGTTTTTTTAGAAACAGATGCATTGATCTCAATTCCTATCGATCCTAAAACCAAAGAATATCAGCTGAAGATCTATCCGAGTAAGGAACGTGTTTACTACAACGATCAGCTTATACAAGAAGGTACATTTTCGTTTGGCGTAGGAGATCGGTTGATGGTCGATCGTTTAGTGATCGAAGTCCGGGAAAAGCAGCTGCGTTTCACCAGTCTGGGCACAAACTATCAGCTGGATCCATGGAAACTGGTAGAAGAAACGTTTCTTCCCGAATATCCGGATGATTTCCCATTTTTTAGAAGAAGCCCGCGTATCCATTTGAAAGAACCAGCGAATGAAATCGAGATCCTTGCACCGAAACCAAAAGAAACAGAAGGCAGGAATGACTTATTGAAAACAATCGTGCCACCACTTGGTATGGTCGTTTTAAGCGGTGCCACAAGTTTTCTTAGCGGAGGAAACCCGATCATGATGCTGAGCATGGGTGGTGCGAGTCTATTGACAGCTGGTTTTTCAGTTTCCAGTTATCTGACCAATAAAAAAGAAACGAAACGAACAAACGAGGAACGGGAAACCACCTACCGCCAGTATATGCTTCAAAAAAAATCAGAACTGAACAAGCTGCAGCAAAAACAAAAAGAAGCGTTGGCGTACATGAATCCTTCTATAGATGATTTGGCTGTGATGGCTAAAGAATATCATGCGCGGATCTATGAGCGTATGAGCCGCAATGAAGATTTTTTGAATATTCGAGTGGGCACAGGAGAAATCATCTCCAGTTTCAAGACGAACTACCAGCCAGCAGAAGAAGATGATTTGAGCAAAGAAGCAGAAGAACAGCTCGTCTGGCCTTATAAACAGTTGGACGAAGCGCCAATCGTCGTTCCGCTAAAGGATCAGACGCTAGGATTAGCAGGACCATCTGCTGTACTGCGAACCGCCGTCCAAACCATCCTTTTCCAATTATCGGTTCTTCATTCGTATCGAGATGTCGAATTCATCACATTGGTTCCGGAAGCGGATTATCAAAAGGAGTGGAGTGCCTGGCGCTGGCTGCCCCATACGAAGATCCGACATTTGAATCTTCGGGGAATCGTCCATCACGCACAGTCACGGGACATGGTCCTGAATTCCTTTTATCAAATGCTGACAAAGCGACGCCAGCAAGTCAAAGAAGCCGGAAATGAAACAGTTGTTTTTCAGCCGCATTACATTTTTTCGATCCTTGATGAAAGCTGGCTTTCAGGTCATGGATTGAATGAATTTCTGGCTGAAGACATGAGTCTTTACGGTGTGACAGTCATTTGGGGAAAAGAAGCCTTGAACATGCTGCCGGAGACAACGACAACGCTCATCGAATATCAAAGTAGTGAATCTGCTACCCTGATCAATCAAAACAGCGAATACATCAATCAGACCTTCTTGCCAAATCATCTGCCAACTAGCTATCCACTGGAGCAAGCCATCCAGCGTTTAGCGAACCTGCAGCACGTGGAAGTGGAGAAGAATGCGGTGCCGGAAAGTCTTAGTTTATTAGATCAATACGAAGTGAAAAAAATAGAAGAACTTTCTATTCGGACTCGCTGGTTGAAAGCTGAACCAAACAAATCAATTCGTTCTTTGATTGGCTGGAGAGGAAAATCGGAGTATGTCTATTGGGATCTGCATGAGCGGGTTCATGGTCCACATGCACTCGTTGGAGGAACGACTGGTTCAGGAAAATCGGAGTTTTTGACCACCTATTTGCTAGGTTTGGCGATTAATTTTTCTCCAGAGGATATCGGAATGCTGATTATTGACTGGAAAGGTGGAGGAATTGCAAATACATTAGAAAAATTACCTCATTTCATGGGGGCAATTACTAATCTAGATGGTGCAGGGACGGCTCGTGCATTGGCAAGTATCAAAGCAGAACTGAACAAAAGACAAAGAGAGTTTGCTAAATATGGAGTAAACAATATCAATGGATACATGAGTTTATATAAACAACGTCTAAACCCTAATCCAGCTATCACTTATCCTAGTAAACCATTACCACATTTGATTTTAGTTTCAGATGAATTTGCTGAATTAAAAGCAAATGTTCCTGAATTCTTAGAAGAATTGACCTCAGTAGCACGAATCGGCCGATCGCTAGGAGTCCATTTGATTCTAGCCACACAAAAGCCATCTGGTGTGGTAAATGACCAGATTGAAGCAAATAGTACAAGTAAAATCGCACTTAAAATGGCTAGTGTCCAAGATTCGAATGAATTACTAAAAATCCCAGATGCTGCTCAAATCATAAATCCTGGTCGTGGTTATCTTAAAGTTGGCGAAAATGAAGTATATGAATTATTCCAAAGCGGTTATGCCGGTGTTTCATATGATCCAGACAAAATAATCGAAGAGAATGTGGACGAACGGATTTTTATGATCAATGATTTAGGGCAATCAGAGGTGCTCTATGATCCTGGTGAGGAAGTGATTCAAGGAAAAGATACTAGCGAATTACCAACGCAACTAGAGGCAGTGATTGACAAGATCGATCAAATTTTTCAACAGTCGGATTATATCCTCCCCGAGAAGCCTTGGTTACCCAATCTGGAAGACCAGATCGTGACGCCGTCTGTGAAAGAAACGAAAGAAAGAAAAATGGATATCCCGCTTGGAGTAGTAGACATACCGTCCAAACAAACACAAGAAATCTATAATTATGATTTGGTAAAAGCTAGCCACACTGCTATATTTGCAAGTCCGGGGTACGGAAAATCAACAATATTGCAAACGATTACGATGAATCTTTCACGTCAGAACACGCCGGAACAGATTCACTTTCATTTATTGGACTTTGGGAATAATGGTCTATTGCCATTAAAAAATTTGCCTCACACAGCAGACATTGTCACTTTGGAGGAAGACGAAAAGCTGCAAAAAATGTTGGATAGGATTTCTCTTGTATTAACAGAAAGAAAACAGTTATTCAAAGAATGCGGCGTAGCAAATCTTGAACAATATGAAACGAAAAGGCAAATAACATTACCAATCGTTATTACAGTCCTTGATAGTTATGATGGTCTAAGCACGGATGATACGCGTAAGGAAAAAATCGATGGACTACTCCTGCAGCTACTTCGTGATGGTGCGAGTTTAGGATGCTATCTTATTTTTACTGCTAATCGAGTAGGTAGCGTTCGTATGAATATGCTGAGTAATATTTCTACCAAAATAGCTCTATATTTGAATGATGAAACGGAAATCACCAGCTTAGTAGGTCGTGCAAGCCTTGTTCCTCAAGCAATTAATGGGCGTGGCCAAGTTGTGCTCGATAAACCCGCAGCTATCCAAATTTATTTACCAGTGGCAGGAGAAAATAATGCAGCAATTCTTGAACATTTAGAAAAAGAAGTATCTTCGATGGAACAAGCATGGAATGGCGTAAGACCAGAAAAAATTCCGATGGTTCCAAGTGAATTGACGTATGAAACATTTAATGGATTTGTACCGAAAAAAGAAAGAGATGCGTTTTATTTAGGATTGAATAAGTTATCATCAATACCTGAGTCTTTCCATTTATTTCAAGGAAAAACATTGGGGATTTTCACAGAATCCAATAGACAATTCCAACTATTGACTCCTTGGTTTATCCAACAAGTCACAGGGTTTCAATCAGAAGCAGATATTGTCATCATTGATGTTTCAGGTACTTTAGAGAAAATAGCTGACAAGGTAGCAGTTTACATTGATCGAACACAAATCAGTCACCAAAATGTCGAATTGAAAGAAGCGATAGACGCTATGTTAGAAAGTAACGTGAAGAAGCGCTTGGTGGTTGTGAATGGGTTAGTGAATTTTACAGATAAATTATCTTTGGACGCTGAAGAAGTTGCGCAGGTATTAGCCAACGGGAAAGAGCAGTTACAAGTAATCGTTTTTGATAATTTAACAAAAATCGATGCAACTTATGGTAGTTTTGTCACCTTACTCAAAGAAAATATATCTCAAATACTTTTTGGAGGTATTTTGCAAAAGCAGTCTTTTGTGGGAAACATCCCGTATAACCAACAAAATTTACCTGTACCAATAAATGTTTTACATCGTTTAGAAGAAGATAGTTTAGCACAAATTGTGATTCCAACGGAGGTAAAAGATTGATGGAACAATTAAGTACAGCATTTTTACCATTAGGGAGTATGGTACGTTTAGACAACGAAGAAATATACGGCACAAGGCTTTATCTAGTTGTGGCACGAGCTATTGCTAAAAATGAACAGGGAAAGATCATCTCAAGATACAAAGTAGCACCACATCCTTTTGGAGATATACCCAGTGAGGAGATCTTTTCTATTGAATTTGGAGATATTTTAGATGTTGTTTTTGAAGGCTATTCAAATGAAACAGATTCTCAGTTTTTAGAAGAGTTGATTAGGCGAATGACTAACGCAATGGCAAATCAAGCTTCTTCTGTAGAGAAGATGACTCCAGAACCTCAAGAAACAGAAGAAATCCAAGATGAGTATGAAGATGAGAAGCTAAAAGAAGATCCGTTCTATAAATTTAGAAAGCAAGAGGGATAGTTTATGGTAAAAATCGCTTCAAACCAAGGAGCAACTCAAGCAGCAGCTTCGGGGATAAATAAAGTATCTGTTAGCAGTGGGTACCAATGCACATTAGAAAAAAGTAATCTTTCTGGAATGAAAAAAGGAGCGCAAGTGAGCAACCAGATGCTAACGAATTTATCGAAACTTGTCGACTGTATCAATATACAAGCAAATAAATTTCCGAAATTAGCAGCTGCTATTGCATCACGAGATAGCCAGACAAAATTTAAATAAGAGGTTATTAATATGGAACAAACAAATAATTCTAAGTTAAGAACCGAATATAATCAAAAAATTATAGAAACAGAACAACAAATAGACGTATTGACCCATACAAAAAGACAATTACAAGATTTATCTGAGTTGCTAGAAGGTGACTTAGTGCGAGACTTGCGTAACTTACAAAACTTGAATCAAGAACTAGTTAGCGGTGGCAATAGAGAAGCTAGCTGGTTTCAAGAAGAGTTGACTGATAGGCAAAGGAAATTGAAACAATATTTACAACAAAAGAATCAAGAGTTCAACCAAGAATGCTTTAGTATGACAGAACAGTTAAACGAAGAACGAATACAATTTCAAGAGGAAAGGAATAAGCTTCCATGGGATTAATCTACTCCAGCAAAGACGCTTCAACTTTAAAAAGTTCGCTGTCTGCCAATCTATCCATCGCTCGAACGACTATCAGGCAACTGAATGCAGGAAGCCAACAACTGATCGCTGCCATTGATGGTCATACCTTGTCCGGAGCTGCCTACAATGCAGGAAAAGGGCTGTTTTCGGACTTGATCCTGCCGACGATCAAACGTGTGTCTAGCGCCATAGACACGATCCAACAGGAGCTGAACCAATTTTCAGCAGCCAACAGCTTCATTGCTAGTGAAGGCTATTTGGATGAAGAGAATCTGAAACAACAATTGACCATCTTACAACGCTCGAAAGCTTCATTGGAAAACGCAGCTCACACAGCAGGAGCCTTGGCCAATATCCCGCTCCCGACAATCGCGGAAATGTTAAGAAACCAGCAACAAGATTTCTTGAGAAGAGCCGAAAGCTATCAGCGAGATATCGTACGGATACAAAAGAAATTGAACCAGTTAAAAGAATTCGATGCAAAAACGAAGCATTTGTTTACAAGCAGTCTAGAAGAATTTGAACTTGCGATGCAAGCGGTGATGGTATTGAACAACACTACAGTCAATCGTGATGGTTCGTATGTATTGCCGAAAGGGATGGATAAAACATGGTTTAAAAAAATAAAAAATTCAGTAAAAAAAGAAGCTTCATCTTACGGAATAGAAGAGACAGTAAAAGACTTTCGGAAGGGGTTAACTCCAGCAGAATTCTCGAAAGAATCTTTAGGTAAATTTTTAGAAAAAACGGAAGAAAAAATATTAAAAGAAGGAAAAAATATAGGGAAATCTTGGGCAGCTAAATTGCGTCCAAGATCTGCTTTAGGAACTTTTGTAAAAGATACATTCAAACCGCGAAAATGGATGACAAGTAAATTAAGTTCTATGTCTAATTCTACCAGTAGTTATATAGGTAGTATCAGTAGAGTAGGAGGAAAAGCCCTAATAGTAGCTGGAGCGTATGGAGAGTTTAAAGAATTTAATAGCGAGCATAGAAATGTGGGTAGGGCGATAACTTATAGTGCTGTATCTACATCGCTAGGTTATGTAGGTGGAGTAGTTGGAGCAGCTGCAGCAAGTTCCGTTTCAGTGTATGCGGGTGCTGCAGCTACTGGATTTATAGCTACAGTTGGTGCCCCTGTAGTTGGAGCTGTTGTTGCAGGTGTTGCGATTTCTGTAGGTGTAAGCGCATTATATAAAAATTCAAAAGAATTTAAAAATGCTGTTGATACAATTGGAGATGGGATAAATGATATTGGTAAAAAAGTTAAAGAAGAAATAGCAGATGTAGGCAAAGCGTTTTCTAGTTCTTTAAAATCATTGAAAGGGGCATCTTGGTGGTGGAAAAGAGGAATAAATACTTAATTGAAGAAGCAGAGAGAATAGATCTTCGTTACTATAAAATTAAGGTGCATGGTAAATATTATATAATAGACTATTCGAATCCCAGAGATATTAGAAATTATTTTCCGGGGTTATTTCCAGAAGTGACTAGAAGTTGGAAATTATTTCCTGTTGAATCGATAACGTACTCGACAAGCTTAGATGATGCTAAAAAAGTGAGAGAGAGTAAAATACGTTGGGAGGTTGTTATTTTTTTAATATATTTATTCAATGTAATGTTTTTTCCAGATAAATATAATTTTTCAAGCCTAACATACAATTCTAATATTATTAAAAATTGGTTGTTAACTATAACTATTGTTTTTTTGGGTGCAATCGTTATTTTAGTAAGCTTATACACTAAAGGATCAACACATGTATTTATTACTAAAGAATATGTTTGGTTGAATAAAATAGAAAAGGACCATCAGAATTCCAAAGCAAGATTAAGTGTATTAATAATTTGTAAATGGTTTCTTTCGTATCTTGTATGTATAGTGATGTTTGGTCTTGTAGGCTTGGGTTCTTCCAGTTACTCTCAACTGTTTGTTTTTTTTATTATTCCCGTATACGGATTACTATTCAGTAAATTTATAACGTTTGAACCAATCAAAAGTAAAAATAAATATCAAATTTTAAAAGAAGAGAGGGAATAATATGTTACCAATCGGAAGTATAGTTTATTTATCAGAAGGAAATCAAAAAATTATGATTTTGAATCGAGGGCCGCTAGCAGAACAACATGGGAAAAAAGTCTTTTTTGACTATACGGGAGCGCTATATCCGCAAGGACTTGACCCTGAACAAGTGTATTATTTCAATGATGAAGATATTGATGAAGTTGTTTTTGAAGGATTCAAGGATGAGGATGAAGAACGTTTTGTAAAATTGTATAAAAAATGGGTAGCCAAGAATTCAAGAAAAATCAATCGGGGAAATGTAGATGTACCGAGTAGTATAGAAGATACGACTTATGGATTTTAAAAAAATGTTTATAGAAAAAATTAGAAGAAAGGAATCATCCCATGGGACTAATCTACTCCAGCAAAGACGCTTCAACTTTAAAAAGTTCGCTGTCTGCCAATCTATCCATCGCTCGAACGACTATCAGGCAACTGAATGCAGGAAGCCAACAACTGATCGCTGCCATTGATGGTCATACCTTGTCCGGAGCTGCCTACAATGCAGGAAAAGGGCTGTTTTCAGACTTGATCCTGCCAACCATCAAACGTGTGTCTAGTGCCATCGATACGATCCAACAGGAGCTGAACCAATTTTCAGCAGCCAACAGCTTCATTGCTAGTGAAGGCTATTTGGATGAAGAGAATCTGCAGCAACAATTGACCATCTTACAACGTTCGAAAGCTTCATTGGAAAACGCAGCTCACACAGCAGGAGCCTTGGCCAATATCCCGCTCCCGACAATCGCGGAAATGTTAAGAAACCAGCAACAAGATTTCTTGAGAAGAGCCGAAAGCTATCAGCGAGATATCGTACGGATACAAAAGAAATTGAACCAGTTAAAAGAATTCGATGCAAAAACGAAGCATTTGTTTACAAGCAGTCTAGAAGAATTTGAACTTGCGATGCAAGCGGTGATGGTGTTGAACAACACCACAGTCAATCGTGATGGTACGTATGTATTGCCGAAAGGGTTTGATAGAAGTTGGTTTGAGCAAATAAAACCAAATGCAAAAGAACAGATCGATGCATACAGCAGTAATGCTTTCCTGGAATTATATCAGCAAGTAGAAGAATTAATGAATCCATTGAAAAGTGGAAAAACAGAAAATATGAAACGATTAGATCAATTATTAGCACTATATCCAAAGGCATTGGTAGATAAATTAATGAAAAATGACGAATTTTGGATGCTTGCGGATAAGTTGCCTTCGAAAGCACAAACCAAGTTAATCAATGGATTAGCTAAATATGAATCATTTGGACAAGCTATAACCCAAGGAAAATGGATTCCTAAAATAGATACCCTTGGTAAAGGGTATCAATGGTTCAACAAAATGACGAATCCTATAAAAACTTATGTCAATGAAAGTTTGAAAAATTCTCAATTTATACAAGGAGCTAAGAATTGGGGAGTGGCGAAAGGATTAGGTTCAGCAGCCCAAATAGCGACCTATGCACAATTAGGTGTGACGTTTGTCTCGAGTGGAGTCAATGAATATGGAAAAACAGGTAGTATCGGCAAAGGAGTGATTGGCGGGGCGATTGATACCGTGAAAAGTATCGGACTGCTGGAGGGGATGACGATAGGAGGAGCTGTGGTAGGTCCATTTGGAGCGATTGTGGGTGGAACTATGGGTTTAATTAATAAAGGTGCCCAATTTTTATGGCCGAATATGTATGATGATATTAAAGATGGAGCTTATAAATTATATGATAAATCGATTAAAGTTGTAGATGATGTATCTAAAAAAGTGGGGAAAATAACAGAACAGAGTATTAACACAGTTGAACAGGTATATGATGATGTTCAACAAGTTGGAAAAACAATTGGAAAGGCACTATCTTCGGTTGAAATACTTAAGATTCGATTTAGTTGGTGATGGACATGAAAAAATTATTCAATGCAACCTTTGAGCAAAGCTTAAACTTATTAGACGATCAACTAGTTATGTATATGATAAAGGATACTGAAAAGAGATCATTATACAATGGAAAAAGAAAAATCTTATTAGTATTCATAGCTATCATTATGGTGGCTATTCAGTACGGGTTTGTATTAGCCACTGATTATGGAATGAATCATCCAGACAAAGACAGTTTTGTTCCAGCAGCCGAAGTAAATTTGTTGCCAAAAGCCATTTTTTGGATATTTTTATTTGGATACTTGTGTATATGGTTATATACAAGATATAAGAATGACAGAAATGTTAGCACAAAAATCTTTGTTACAATGAGTACCTGTAATAACTATTTACTTTGGTTACTATTAGAGGCAAATTTATTCTTCATTACTTTTTTTCTAAAGGCACTAAGTTTAATTGGAATGGGAATTTATTTAGCATTAATATGTATAATTGGATATATAGTTATCAAAAGTAAGATGAATTCTCTAAATAAGAATATGCTTGAAATGAAATTAAATGAAAAAAATAAAATAGATAACTTTATAGAGAAAATTATTCAATTAGTAATGAAATACGGTTGGATAATAGTCATAGTGGTTATTGTATGGAAGTTTTTCTTTCCTAGTGACGATGGGATAAAATCAGATATATTTGGTTTTGTAAGTGTTTTAGGTATGTGGTTTGCGTGTAATATAGGATTCATTGTAGCAGAAGCCTACTTATTCTTCCCATATCTATTACACGGTTATTACAAATATAAATATCCTGAAGAATATCGCGAATGGGAAGGCAAAACACAATTGGAATGGTACGGAGAGAAATATTTTAATAAGCATATAAAAGGTACAGAAAAAGAGGAGAGAGAAGATGACTAAAAAACAAGAATTATTACCATTAGGAAGCATCGTGTTATTGGAAGACGGATTACAGAAATTAGTAGTAGTAGGGCGAGGTGTGGTATACACAGATCAAGTGACTGGAAAAGATACCTTTGCAGATTATATGGCTGCCTTATATCCAACGGGCTTGAATCCAGAAACGACTATTTTCTTTAATCATGAAAACATCGATAAAGTAATATTCAAAGGATATTCGGATGAAGAAGAGGAACGATTTTTAGAGATATACCAAGAATGGAAAAACGACCTTGATTCTTCTGCAAAAAAAGAAAGCCAAGCGACTGAAACATTTGGTTTCTAATAGTTTTGCAAAATGTTTTAAAGAAAACAGTACTGCAATTCTTTCTAAAAAGAGGAAGGTTTCCTCTTTTTAGAAGTACATAGTAGGACTTCAAACATTAGAACAAATTACTAGCTGTTCAAATGAAAAACAATTATACCGCGAGAACATCCATTATGATCATTTGGGACGTAAAAGAATGCCATTCGATGAGGAATTAGGAGATAGCTAATTGGTTAATAGAAAAATAACATTCAATCAAAAAAAGGTCAGTCCTCATTAAAGCAAGACTGCCCTTTTTTTGATTATAGAAAAGTTATTTTTCTTTTCCCAACTTCAACTTCCGTATATTCAAGAAGTGCTGAGCAGTGACTGCCAAGGCACCGTATAAAATCGCATTGCCTTTCAAACGGGTGTTGCGTACCAAAATGTCTTTCGTAAACTGGCTTGTCAAGTTCGCATGGATTTGTTCGATCATTTGCGGATTTTTTTCGTAAAGCTTACTGTTGATGACGATCACATCTGGGTCATACATCATGATGATATTATTGATCCCGATGCTTAACAGGGCAGCGTTTTTCTTGAGTAGAGCTGTGGCATCTGTGTCTCCCTTTTTGACATAATCAGTCAAGATATCTGAGTTGACATAGTCTAACCCTTTTAACTGGGCGAATTCTTCATAAACAGCTTTGCTGGAAGCATATTGTTCCAAGCATCCTGAATTCCCACAAGGACAAGGCCGACCATCAGGGTATAAAATCGAGTGACCAAGTTCCCCAGCCTTTCCATGTTTACCGACTTGCAATTTCCCAGATGCCACGATCCCGCAGCCAATACCACTGTGTATACTAATACTTACAAGGTTTTGATAATGGGAAGAGAAGGTGTATTCTCCCAAAGCAGCCAAGTTTGCTTCGTTATGTAAGTAAACAGGAAAGTCATAATGATCAGCTAATTCTTTTTGTAAATCGATTTTGTGCAGATCATAATAGGGCGTAAAAATTGGATGGTCTTCGAAAACTACGCCGTGGATACCGATCGTCATCCCGACAATTCCATGTGGCGTTTCTGGCAAGTCTCTTATCAATTGATGGATTGACTCTTGAATGTGATCAAACACGTTTGTAGCATCAATCGTGATCCGACGCTTAGAGATCGAAGAGAGGACAGTGCCGTCGATATAAGAAAGCATTCCTTCTAAATAATTATAGCCAATATCAAAAGAAAGAGCTGTGGCAGATTGGGGATTGAAAGTCAACATGATCGGCTTTCTTCCTCCTGCAGTGGAGGCATCTCCGACACGGGTTTCAACAATCAGCTGATCATCTAGAAGTTTTTTAGTGATGTCTGACACAGATGCTTTGTTCAACCCTGTTGCAGTGGCTAATTCTGCGCGAAATACTTCTTTTTTGTCAATAATCGTTTTTAAAAGCGTTGCTTGGTTCAATTCGCGAATCGTATATTTACTTGAGATCATAGAAGTTCCTTTCTTGGTCCTCTGCTAGTAAAACCAACGTTATATGTTAAAGTATAGCGTGTCTTATTCCATTCGACAATGAAACATTTGTTATAAAAAAAGAATCAATTAAATGACAAATGAATTTTTTGAAAGCGCTTGACAAAGATAAAGAAAGTCGCTTATGATGCAATTGTAAATTAGTTTAGTGTACTAATCAACTAAAAACAAGGAGGAACAAGATGAGTTATTTTCCGATGATCAAAGAAGTAAAGTATGAAGGGCCAAGAACAGAAAATCCATTTGCTTATCGTCATTATGATCCTGAACAAGAAATTTTGGGGAAACCAATGAAAGAACATTTACGATTTGCAGCTGCTTACTGGCACACGATGACGCAAGACGGCTCTGATCCATTCGGCGACCCTGTGAATATTCGCTCTTGGGAAGGTGAGAATCCATTAGAAACAGCGAAAAACCGAGTAGAAGCATTTTTTGAACTTCTTGAAAAATTGCATATCGAATATTTTTGTTTCCATGATGTAGACATTGCTCCAGCTGGGGATTCTTTAGAAGAATTTTTCCAAAACATAGATACCATCACAGATTTGATCAAAGAAAAAATGGAACAGACTGGGATCAAGTTGCTTTGGAATACCGCCAATTTATTTTCACATCCGCGTTTTGTCCATGGAGCAGCTTCGTCAAGCAACGCAGAAGTTTTTGCTTATGCTGCAGCTCAAGTAAAGAAAGGATTAGATGTCAGTAAAAAGTTAAATGGAAAAAACTACGTCTTCTGGGGCGGACGAGAAGGTTATGAGTCTTTGCTGAACACAGATATGAAATTCGAACAGGACAATATTGCACGGTTATTCAAAATGGCGGTGGCATATGGTGAAAAAATCGAGCATAAACCGCAATTTTTGATCGAACCTAAGCCTAAAGAACCTTCGAAACATCAATATGACTTTGACGCTGCTACGACAATGGCATTTATCCAGAAATATGATTTATCAGGAGACTTCAAACTCAATCTTGAAGCAAATCATGCGACTTTGGCAGGCCACACCTTTGAACATGAATTGACTGTTGCCCGATGCTATGATGCTTTGGGATCAATCGATGCCAATCAAGGGGATCTTCTTCTAGGGTGGGATACAGATGAATTTCCAACCAATATTTATGACACGACGCTAGCCATGTACGAAATTTTGAAAAATGGCGGGATCGCACCAGGAGGAATCAACTTTGATTCGAAAGTACGACGTTCTTCCTTTGAGATGGAAGATCTGTTACTTGCGCATATTGCTGGAATGGATACCTTTGCACGAGGGTTGAAAGCTGCCGCCCGATTGATAGAAGAAGAGTTTTTCGAAACAATCAAAGAAAAACGTTATGCAAGCTATAAATCAGGTGTGGGAGAACGGATCGTCATGGATCAGGAAGATCTTGAAACACTGACGGAGTATGCTTTAGCACATGACCAAATAAAGAATGAATCAAGTCACTTAGAATGGATTAAGTCGCGTTTGAACGATTACCTAGTATAGAAAGGAATTCTTTATGATAAATAACCCGATTTTAACTGGATTCCATCCAGATCCTAGTGTTTGTCGTGTTGGGAAAGATTATTATATCGCTGTTTCTACTTTTGAATGGTTCCCAGGTGTCATGATCTATCATTCAAAGGATTTAAAACATTGGCACTTGGTAAGTACGCCTGTCAACCGAACAAGTCAGCTGAATATGTTAGGGAACCCGGATTCTGGAGGTGTCTGGGCTCCTGCTTTGAGTTATCACGATGGGAAATTCTGGCTGATCTATTCCGATGTCAAAGAATTGAGTGGTAGTTGGAAAGACGTGAACAATTATTTGATTACATGTGATACCATCGACGGAAAATGGACAGATCCAATCTATTTGAATAGCTCAGGATTCGATCCTTCCTTGTTCCATGAGGAAGATGGGAAAAAGTACTTGGTCAATATGGTTTGGGATTATCGTCCTACTCGTCATTCTTTCTATGGAATCGCCCTTCAAGAATATTCACCAGAAGAAAGAAAATTGATTGGTCCATCAAAGATCATCTTTAAAGGGACGAATCGAAAATTGACAGAAGCACCTCATCTTTATAAAATCAACGGCTATTACTATTTACTGACTGCAGAAGGTGGCACGAAGTATGAACATGCGGCAACCATTGCCCGATCAAAGAAAATCGAGGGTCCGTACGAAATCCATCCAGAGAATCCGTTGATTACTTCTTGGTCATATCTCGAACTGCCTTTGCAAAAAGCAGGTCATGGGTCGTTCGTTCAGACACATACAGATGAATGGTATTTTGTCCATTTGACAGCTAGACCACTAAAATACAAAGAAACACCGCTTTTAGAAAACAGAGGGTATTGCCCCTTAGGAAGGGAAACTGCGATCCAAAAAATAGAGTGGAAGGGGGGATGGCCGTATATAACTGGAGGGAATTTTCCAAAAAATAGAGTGGAAAGCCCGTCCATACCAGAACAGATGTGGGAAAAAACACCTATCAAAGAATCATTCGATCAAGAACAGCTCCCTCTGCATTTTCAAACATTAAGGATTCCCTTTACCGAAGAAATCGGTAGTTTGACTGAGCGGAAAGGTTATTTGAGACTGTTTGGTCGAGAATCATTCCATTCGCTGTTCACCAAATCTTTAGTTGCTAGACGATGGCAGCATTTTTCATTTGAAGCCGTGACGAAAGTAGAATGTTCACCTGAGAATTTTATGCAACTAGCAGGAATGACGAATTATTACAATACTAAGAACTGGTCAAGCATCCATCTCACACATGATGAAGAGAAGGGACGGGTCATCGCTCTTTTAGATTGTGACAATGGACAATTATGTGAACCAGTCGGAATTATCCCCACACCCGATAATGTAAGCGCTATATATTTAAAAACTATTGTTTCTTATGAGACATATCATTATTCTTATTCATTCGACGGGAAAGTATGGATAGACGTTGGTCATACTTTTGATAGCTTAAAACTTTCCGATGATTATACTGCTGAAACCCAAGAAGGATTTTTCACGGGAGCATTTGTCGGTATGTTTGCCATCGATACTTCCGGCACAAGACTGGCTGCAGATTTTGATTTCTTTTCGTATGAAGAAAAAGGAGGGAAGCCATGAAACAATGGAAGAAGCTGAGTGTCGCTTTATTAGGAGTCAGTCTGATAGGCGTACTAACTGCTTGTGGAACGAGCTCTGAACGTTCTTCAGAAGACAATTTAGAATTGACTGTGTGGACGTTCACAGACGAACTTTCGACGATGATTAATGAGTATTATTTGCCAGCTCATGAATCTTTGGATTACGAGATAAAGATCGTAGAGATTCCTTCTGATCAATTTGAGACAAAATTAGATCCAGTGTTAGGAACAAGAAATGCGCCTGATGTCATTGCCTTAGAATCTGCGTTCGTAAAGAAGTATGTCGAATCGGGATTGATGGCTGATCTAGGAGAATACGGTCTGGAAGAAGCGGTAAGTGATACCTACTTATATGTCAAGGATGTCGGAACTAGCAGAGAAGGGACTTTACATGCTTTAGCTTGGCAAGCAGCGCCTGGCGGATTTTATTATCGTGCTTCTCTAGCAGAATCACTTTTAGGGATTACAGATGCAGACCAGATGCAAGAGCAAATAGGGGATTACGAGAAATTTTATGAAGTGGCAAAAGAAATCAAAGAAAACAGTGGTGGGACTGTCCAGATGATCTCCAGTGTCCAAGACTTAGCAAAACCATTTTTTGGCATGCGGGAATCAGGATGGGTGGAAGATGAAAAGCTAATCATCGATGATAAACTTCATGAATTAATGGATATTTCACGGCGATTTGTTGAAGAAGATTTGACGAAAGATACAGAAGGTCAATCAGAAGCATGGTTTGCTGGAATGAATGGCGAGACAGACTTTGGATATAGTCTGCCTACATGGGGATTACATTATTGGTTGAAACAAAATGCTACTTCGGCAGACGGCTCTAGAACAACAGAAGGGGATTGGCGGATGATCCAAGGACCTTCTTCTTGGTTTTGGGGTGGTACATGGATCGGTGCCACGGACACCTCAGAAATGAAAGAAGAAGCGGCAGCGCTGATCCAATATCTAACTACTGACCCAGAATTTTTGGAACAATGGGCAAAAGATACGGGAGACTTTGTATCGAATGAACAGGTAGTAGAAGCAATCAAATCGTCTTACCAGGAAGACTTTCTGGGCGGGCAAAACCATTATGATGAATTTTCTGAAATGGTCCAATCAATCAATGCAAAAATTCTGACTGAATATGATCAAACAATCGAAACGTTGTTTATCGACCATTGCTTGACACCTTATTCTAAAGGAGAGACGGACAAAGAATCGGCTATCCAAAATTTCAAAGATGCCGTAGCGAATGCTTATCCTGATTTAGAAATCGATTAGCTGGGACAGTTGTCTAAAAGGTACAAGAAAGGAGATTCGAGTGAAAAAAGCTAGATTTGAGCGCTACAATCGTTATGGTTTATTATTCATTGCCCCATTTTTCTTAGCATTTCTAGTATTTCAGCTTTATCCAATCTTCTATACTATTTTTTTAAGCTTCACAGATTTGAAAGGATGGAATACAGAAGCCTCGATCGTCGGTTTCGAAAACTATGTCAATCTTTTGAACAATGCATTGTTCCTTCAATCAATCAGAAACACGTTGATTCTTTGGGGTGTGAATTTTGTCCCTCAGATTACGTTGGCGCTCCTTTTGGCTGCTTGGTTTACAAATCTCAAATTGAAGTTGAAGGGGACAGGTTTCTTTAAAATCATTTTCTATTTGCCAAACATTATTACAGCAGCGTCTGTAGCCGTTCTATTTTTTGCATTGTTCAGCTTTCCGATGGGGCCGATGAATTTGGTCCTGACTCATTTAGGCGTGTTGGAGCGACCGTTTGATTTTTTCCGAAGTGTGACAAGTACACGCTTGATTGTCTCTTTTATTCAGTTTTGGATGTGGTATGGGCAGACAACGATTGTACTTGTTTCAGGGATATTAAGTATTGATCAGTCACTTTTCGAATCTGCCATGGTTGATGGCGCAAGTGATGCTCAGATTTTTCGAAAGATCACGTTGCCGTTATTGAAACCTATCATGCTGTATACTTTAGTGACGTCATTGATCGGGGGTCTGCAGATGTTCGATATCCCGTTTTTATTGACTAACGGAAATCCTGACAATAGTGTCAATACGATCACGATGTTCATCTACAAACAAGCGTTTACTGGTAGTCGGAATTTTCAGATTGCTGCGACAGCTTCAGTCATTTTGTTAGGGATGTCGATTCTTTTGAGTACATTGCTTTTCCGGTTTTTCCAAGAAAAGAGCAAAGTGAGGGGAAGAAATGGATAAACACTATCGGTTGCAACGTCTGCTGATTTATGGATTCATGTTGTTACTTACGTTTTTGAGTATTTTTCCCTTTTGGGTCGTTCTGGTGAATTCCACACGTTCAGCAGAGCAAATACAACAAGGGCTATCCTTACTTCCGGGAACACAGTTAGCAGCGAATTGGCATGTTTTGAGGAATAAAGGATTCGATGTGTTCAACGGATTCCAAAATAGTTTGGTGATCTCAGCTGGTGCTACGTTATTGAATGTCTATTTCTCTGCCTTGACTGCTTACGGATTGATTGCTTATCGCTTCAAAGGAAAAAGACTTGCTTTTGCCGTTATTCTTGGTTTGATCATGATTCCTCAGCAGATCAGCATGATTGGTTTTTATCAATTTATGAATCGGTTGGATTTGCTGAATAGCTATATTCCATTGATCTTTCCAGCGATTGCATCGCCTACGACTGTCTTCTTTTTAAAACAATATCTGGAGACTGTTTATCATTCCGATTTGGCAGATTCAGCGCGTTTAGATGGTGCAGGAGAGCTGAAGATTTTCCATAAAGTGATGCTTCCTTTGATGAAACCGGGATTAGCGACGATGGCTATATTTTCATTCGTGACTACTTGGAACAATTTTTTGATGCCGCTGATCTTGATCAACGATACTGACAAATTTACCTTGCCGATGTTGATCCAGCTGTTAAAAACCGATGTCTATCGTACAGAATTCGGCAGTATGTATCTAGGGATTTCTCTCAGTATCGCACCGCTTCTGCTGATTTATCTGTTTTTATCGAAGTACATTATAGGTGGCGTGACTGCAGGTGGGATCAAAGAATAGGAAAAACGGACATTGTCAGCAATCGTTTTTGATAGGATAATAAAAACAAGGCAGGTGGTTAAATGTATATTTTAGGTATTGATCTAGGAACTAGTTCATTGAAGGGATTAGTAATGGATAGGAATGGGACGATCCAGGGTGCGGCGAGCGAAGACTATCCGTTGCTACAACCAGAAGCTGGATTTAGTGAACAAGAACCTAAAGACTGGATCCAAGCTTGTGGTCAAGTGATCGAAGAATTAGCTGAAAAAGTGCCTGATTTTACTCAAAAAATAGAAGGAATCAGTTTTTCTGGTCAAATGCACAGTTTAGTCGTACTAGATGAAGCGAACCAACCGTTAAGAAATGCGATTTTATGGAATGATGTGCGTACAACCAAAGAATGTGAAGAAATAATGGAAAACTTTGGTGATCGATTACTTGAGATTACCAATAATCGCACATTAGAAGGTTTTACGTTGCCTAAAATGCTATGGCTTCAAGAAAATGAGCCGGAATTATGGGCAAATGTTCGTCATGTTTTATTGCCGAAAGATTACCTTGGGTTTTGGCTGACAGGAAACCAGCAGATGGATTATTCAGATGCTGCAGGTACGTTATTACTTGATATGGAAAGAAAAACATGGTCTGAGGAGCTCTTACAGACTTTCCATATCTCTCCTAAAATATTGCCTCCGCTTGTATCTTCTACTACTTGCATTGGATCGGTACGCAAAGAACTAGCAGAACAATTTGGTTTTCACAAAGAAGTAAAGGTATTTGCTGGCGGAGCAGACAATGCATGTGCTGCTTTAGGTGCTGGGATCATCCAAGATGGCGCAGCTATGGTCAGTATTGGAACCTCAGGAGTATTTTTGTCTTATGAGAAAAATAACCAAAAATCTTATGAAGGCAAACTTCATTTATTCCATCATGCAATAAATGATGCTTATTATTCTATGGGAGTGACATTAGCTGCGGGACACAGTCTCAATTGGTTCAAAAAGACTTTTGCCAAAGGACTTTCTTTTGACGAACTGCTGCAAGGAATCGAAAAGATCGAGCCAGGTTCAAATGGATTATTGTTTACACCCTATCTCTCAGGGGAACGAACACCGTACGCCGATAGCCAGATACGGGGGAGTTTCATTGGTATGGATACTCGACATACACTTAGCCATTTTACCCGAGCGGTGTTGGAAGGGATCACTTTTTCATTGAAAGATTCGCAACAGTTGATGGAAGAACTAGCGGGTCGCAGATTTACACGTATTGTTTCGGTGGGAGGAGGCGCAAAAAATCTTGCATGGCTACAAATCCAAGCAGATATTTTTGATGCAACGATCTATTGTTTAAGTGTGGAGGAAGGACCTGCATTAGGCGCAACAATGATTGCTGCACTAGGATTAGGGTGGTTCGATACACCTGAAAGCTGTTGTCAGTTTTTTATCCAATATACAGATGCAGTGGAACCTCTCTCACAAAATGTAGAAAAGTATCGCAAAATCTATCAACAATACCGAAAAATCTATCCAGCAACGAAGGAAATCTGTCATAACTTATAAATTATAAAACAGAAGGGCTGTGACAAAAGTTTTGTCACAGTCTCTTCTTCTTATTTCTTGAATCTGACCACTTCTGTCACAATCTTTTCCATCTTCTTTACTTCAACCTTGGTTCAATTCTTTTCATCTCAGCAATCAATGCTTTTCTGCGCGGATATTTTTCTCGAAGTTCTTTGGTCAACAATTTAGCTGTCACAAGTCCGTTTGGCAAGCTAGCCATTTTTTCTATTTGGTTGCCAAGTTTTTGGTATTCCAATTTTGTCGCAAAATTAGCTACGTTTTGACGTAATTCAAATTCATATTTTTGTAATAACTGTTTAGGACAATAGTTTTTCAAGATATCAAAGTACCGATCGACCATGATCAATCTGTCTGTACTTTTTACATAATCCCACAATAAATCATAACAACCTTCTGCTGCATAAAAACGATCCACATTTTTATGATATTTAAGAGCTGAAAACAGTTCATTACGTATGATCGGCCATGTTTCAGGTGGACATGCGTTTTTTAGTTTTTCCAATGTAGGGAAGTGGATACTGTCAGATGCTAATAAACGTTTTTTCAAATTTTCTATTTTACTTGTATCATCCGTATTTTTTAAAGTAGAGCCAGTTGTTTTTTTGAGGGATTCAGACTGCTTGTCTGCGTGTGTTTGTCCTTTTTTGTGGGGCTCGCCTTTTTTTACAGATTCTTTTCGTATTTTGGCTATTTTTTTCTTTTGGCTAGAAAACTCTTTTTCCTGAAATTCTTCTTTCAGGATTTTTATGGAGTAGTTTTTTGAATAAGAGGCGTCAGTGTGATCGACTTGGCAGACGAACCAAGAGAACATTTGCCTTTTTTCTGCACGGGGTGCTTCTGCTAATAATTCTTTCCATAAATAATAACAGTCCTCTATCAGAAGAAGTGATCGTTCGTCCGCAGGCTCCAAATAGCATGTTTCAAGAGTAGCAATCACTTCATTGATCAATTCGAATGCGGGAAGATAGGCATTTTGCTGTATAAGCGACTCAACAGCTTCTTGAATGAACGTTCGCATCTCCATGATGAACTTCGCTGTTTTCCTGTTTTTGTTTTTTCCGATAGGATGATCGTATTTGTGGATGATTGTTGCTAATTTATCTGTGTAGTTTACTGCATGGAGCGGGATCTTCTCTTTGAAGCGTTCGATAAATTGCGGATGTTCTATAAGAATCTCTGTTAAAAGTTCCCGTACAAGAGAGGAACTAGTGGAAGAAACAAGGGAAGAGAGTTCGGAAAGCGAGTAGTTGGATTTTTTTATTGGACGTTCTTCGTAAGCGAATAAGACAGCAGCCATGTGCTTGCAGTTTTTTCCTTCTATGGCATATAGACAATCGCAAGTCATATTCGTCTTTTCATCCCATGTGATCACTACCTTATAATCTTCCGTGCCAGAAACTGTTGCGGTCAAGTGTCTGCTCGTATAGTTCAAATGACTGACAAACCCGTGCAGATGATAGCTATACCCGCGTTCCAAAATGTTTTCAGGAAAAAGCTCAAGCCAATTATTCATATAGTTCTCCTTTCATGAAACATTTGTTTATATTTAGTATAAAGAATCGTCAAAGAAAAAAGTAGCTGATTTTACCATATCTGTGAAGCAACTTTTTCTCGAATTGTCAAAAATTAATTCTGCGTTCCTTTTCTTAGAGAAGGGGAGAAAAAGTAAAAAAATAGCGTATTTTAAAGATGGAACTTTTTGTTTTTTTATTTATCTGGCAAAAATGAAGGAATTTTGTTGGAAATAAATAATGGTTTCAATCAATAAAAGAGGTATGATGTAACGCAAAGAAAGATTCAAGCAGCGTTCGTATCAACAGTCCGAATAGCTACTTGCTTTGTACAGTAGATAGTAAGCGGTTTAACGAAGGGGATAAAAGCTATTTTTCCTGCTTTGTTAACTTAGAATGTGTCTTCCCCAAAATTCATTTTTTCTAAAAGTAAAACATAAGTAGGCAGATACTACCAATTATCCGTTACAAAACGCTGCTTGAGAATTTTCTTTAAATCCATACAAATTTTTCTATACCCGACTAAATTGGTTCCTGATTCATCAAGTAATTGACTTTCTTTGATAATATGATAAAAAGGCAAGCAAGGAGGAAGATAAACATGCTTAAAGATCTGAACCAATTGATTGATTACATCGAAGAACATTTGACAGAAAGTCTTACCTATAAAAAAATAGCCGAAAATACAGGAATCTCTGAATATCAGTTAAAGCGCATCTTTACGTTTATTGCAGGGATGTCTCTGATGGACTATATCAAAAACCGTAGATTGGCTTTGGCTAATCGCGATCTTCTAGGTGGGGAAAAAGTAACAGAAACGGCGTTTAGATATGGATATGAAACAGTCGAGGGTTTTTCAAGAGCTTTTCGTGATTGGTCAGGTTATCTGCCTTCAGAAATCAGCAGATATGGCATACAAAAATCTTTTCCACGCTTGACATTTTTTATTGATGTCAGAGGAGGAAAATCGATGGAATTTCGTATCGAAAAGAAAGAACAGTTTTATGTGGCAGGTGTGGCGAAAAAAGTCCCTGTCCAATTTGAAGGAGTTAATCAAGAAATACAAAAGTTAGCGCAGACGATCACGGAGACTCAAAGGGAAGAGATGCATAAGTTAGGAGATTTATATCCACATCAAGTAATCAACGTTTCTTATGGATTTGATGGAGACCGCTTGGAAGAAAAGGGTAGTTTGATGCACATGATCGGCTTTGCTACGACAAAAGAAAATCCGTACGCTGATTTAGAAATGTTTGCTATAGAAGAACACACTTGGGCCATTTTTCCTAATAAAGGACCATTTCCCCAAACTTTACAAGACACTTGGGGGAAAATCTATGCAGAATGGCTTCCTTCTTCAGATTATGAGTTAGTTGAAGCTCCCGAGATCTCTTTTACAAAATGGGGAGAGGACTTCAGTCATGTTTACAGTGAAATTTGGATTGCAGTGAAAGCAAAAAAATAGTTAAAAAATGAAAGTATCCCTACAAGAAGAGCGTAATCGTGTCATTTCTCTTTAATTTTATGTAAGATGAACTTAACATAATAGAAAGGGTGGGAGAAATGGCAAAGTATAAGATTGAAGAAAAACCAGAGTTTGCAGTGACAGGTATTGGTGTGGAATTGAAAAGTAGCAATACAGATTTTGTCGGTTTGGCAGCAGAGAAGCAAGCCTTTGAGCAAAAAGTCATCAGTGACGGAACAATAGACACCTTGAAACAAGCTGCTGAAAATCATTATTTCTTTACAGTCAACGAACCCTATGACGGGAAAATGATGTACTATGTCGGTGTTCAAACGAGCCAGTATATTCCTAACACTACGAGAATCATCCCATTTCCAAAAGGAACCTATCTCATTGTAAGCGCTTCTGCTGAGTCGTCTGAAGAGTTGAGAAATGATTTGACGAATACGGCCTTTGGACATGTTTTAAGAGAAGTAGAAGATTACGCCTATGTTGGGGGACCGAATGCTGTCGTTGAAATGGGTGTTGCCGATGGGAAATACATTGGAGAAATCTGGATACCGGTAGTCAACAAACCATGATAATATAGAGGTCGTGAAAGTAGCGTTTTGACCTGAGCATTAGAGAGGAAAAATGGAAAATAGCTTTCCATATTGTATTTTTCAGAACTAATGCCGAGGGTCAGCTACTTGAACACCGTTTATCAAGACGTCATGACTTCAGCGCTTTGACCTGAGCATTAGAGAGGAAAAAGAGGCATGACAAGGATTTTGTTCCTGGGAGAATAAAAGAATTTATGTAGACGATTCCGATCAGAAAAATGCAGGCCCAATAGAGAGAATTATAAAAATCTCTCTACGAGGCCTGTGTTTTCTGGTCTTTTTTCTTTTTCCAAAACGGCTATTTTATGTATCAGACTATCAAGTGTAATCTTAGCCATTTCTTCTTCTGCTTTTTTCTGCAGCCGAGCGTAGCTTTCTTCTAAAGCTTCCTGGATATTTGCACCAACGACGCAATTTGGGTTTGTTTTTGGATCGACTTGGATAAGCTGTGTATTACCTTCAATGCTACGATAGACATCTAGTAAAGAAATCTGATCTGGTCTTTTGGCAAGGGAAGGTTGCGGTTTTCCGGTTTTTGTAAGGATCAAGCCGGATTTTTTGAGCTGACTCATGATTTTACGTACATTTGCTGCATTTGTTTCGATACTACTGGCAATCATCTCACTAGAAAGCAATCGGGTATCTTGAAACATTTCAATATAAGCAAGTACATGGATTGCATCACTAAATTGCAGAGAATACTTCATCAATTGTCATCCTTTCATTTTTTTTGCTTGACTTATCTTACCACACTCTTTATGATAAAGGTGTAATTTATAAATGTACAGCTATAAATCTTAACAAATAAAAAGAATAAGGAGTGGGAAAGATGCATTATTTAGTAACAGGAGCAACTGGAGGTTTTGGTGGTTATGCGCTGGAATTCTTAAAAAAGATGGTTCCACAAAATGAAATCTATGCACTAGTACGTAGTGAAGAAAAAGGAGAAGCACTGAAAGAAGCTGGATTTAACATACGTATTGGTGATTATGATGATTTAGATTCAATGAAAGAAGCGTTGAAAGGAATAGATCGATTGCTTTTTGTCTCTGGCGTTCCAGGAAATCGCCAAGCCGAACATGAGAATGTAGTGAAAGCAGCGCAAGCAGCCGGGGTATCTTATATCGCTTATACAAGTTTTGCAGATGCCGATCACTCAATCAGTGTATTAGCGCCAGATCACCAATTCACTGAAAAAACGATTAAGGATTCAGGTATTCCCCATACATTTTTACGGAACAATTGGTATGTAGAGAATGAATTACCTATCATTGGGCAAGCTTTAAAAACTGGTCAATTCGTTTATGCTGCAGGAAATGGAAAAACAGGTTGGGCATTGAAACGGGAATATGCAGAAGCCGCAGCAAAAGTACTAGTAGAGAATGACTCCCCAGAAATCTTAGAATTATCCGGCCATCTAACTGACTATGAAGAATTAGCCAAGGCATTAGAGCGTGCGACAGGTAAAGAGTTAGAAATTATTGAAGCAAGTGATGCAGCGTTTGTCGAAAATCTAAAAGAAGCCGGATTCCCTCAAGAAGCAGCTGACATGTTTTTAGCGATCCAACATGATATCAAAAAGGGTCAGTTAGCTGTTTCTTCTGATGATTTAGAAAAAGTTTTGGAAAAACCATTAATCTCTCTTGAAGCAGCATTGAAAGAAATATTGGATCAGGAATAATGGATGATATAAAGAGGTTGTGAAAAAGCCGCTTAGTTTTGAGTATGAAGAAAAATTTTATGAAAATGGCTTTCCACATTTTTGCATAAATTTGACTTCATGCCGATAAACTGGTTTTTGAACACCGTTTACCAGAGGTTGTAAAAAAGCTGTTCTGCATCAAGTAATAAGAAGAGTCAAATAAAAAATAGCTCTTCATATGTTTCGTTTGGCTGGACTTATTACCGCGGAGTTGGCAGGAGAACGCCGTTTTTATTCAGAAAAAGAAGCTGAGACAAGATTTTTGTCTCAGCTTCTTTTGTTTATCGATAAAAAAGTCTGGGGAAGACGATGGCTCAGGCTTTGTTGGAAACAGAGCCGATTTTATCATTTGCTTTTACATCACGTGCGGGTTTAATTTCTAGGTTTTGGACTTTGTCGCCATTTGTGAATACAACGACCATATCCGTGTTTTTGCCTGCAGATTGAATAGCAGCAAGATCAACTAAAGCAATCAATTGACCTCTTGCGACTTTTTGACCTTCTTCTACATATAAAGTGAATGGTTCGCCTTTTAAGTCAACAGTGTTGATGCCCATATGAAGCAAGACTTCGATACCAGAATCAGTTTGGATACCAACGGCATGTTTCGTTGGGAAAATGTTTGTGATTGTACCAGCGATTGGAGAGAAGATTTCTCCATTTTCTGGTAATACAGCATAGCCGTCACCCATCATTTTTTCTGCGAATACATCATCTGAAACTTCAGTGATTGGAATCAGTTTCCCATTTGCGATAGCGTAAATATCTTGTTCGATCGTTCCACCGGCAAATGTCTCTGTTTTAACCACAGTGTTTGTTTGTGTAGGTCGTGCTGCAGCGCCACCATGCAATTTTGCCATCTCATCTGCAACGAATTGTACTTCTGTACCTACGATGACTTGCGCATTTTTCCCATCAATGATTTTCATTCCAGGTACGCCAGTGGCTTTGATTTTGTTTTGATCGATCAGGCCTGTATCTTTGACTTGCAAACGAAGACGTGTAGTACAGTTGTCGATTGAAGTTACATTGTCAGCTCCGCCTAATGCAGCGTAGATTTTGTTTGCTTGTGCAGCATATTTATTGTCTGAATTAGTCGCTGCAGTATCGTCATCTGAAAGATCTGCTTCCTCGCGGCCAGGAGTCATCAGATGGAATTTTTTGATAGCAAAGTTAAAGCCAAAGTAGTAAATCACTGCTGTTACTAATCCTTGGACAATCAACATCAAAGGCTGATTCGCAATCGGATTTTTCAAAGATAGGAAGTAATCGACAAATCCGGCACTAAAGGCAAATCCTGCTGTCCAATGGAAGAATGCACTCACTGCTAAAGAAATCCCAGTAAAAATGGCATGCAAGACATATAATGGCCAAGCAACGAACATAAATGAGAATTCAAGTGGTTCTGTTACACCAGTAAAGAATGAAGCAAAAGCTGCTGCTAACATCAATGAAGCTGTTTTTGCTTTGTTTTCTGGACGGGCATTTCTGTAAATAGCATATGCTCCTGCTGGAAGCCCGAACATCATGATTGGGAAAAATCCAGCTTGATACATTCCTGTTACGCCTTTTGTTCCTTCAGAAGCCAAGAATTTACCGATATCATTGATTCCAGCTACGTCAAACCAGAACACGGAGTTCATTGCTTGATGCAATCCTGTAGGGATCAGTAAACGGTTGAAGAAGCCATAAAGACCTGCACCAACCCAGCCTAAGCTCAAAATGAATTTAGCAAAAGAAACTAAAGCAGAGTAAACCGGAGGCCATACGAGCAGTAGCACTGCACTGATCAGCAGCATGACGAAGGCAGCCAAGATTGGCACTAAACGCTTGCCGCTAAAGAAAGATAAAGCCATCGGTAATTTTGCTTCGTGGAAACGATTATAAAGAGCTGCCGCAATCAATCCGGCAATAATACCAATAAATACGTTACTGATCTGAGCAAAAGATGGATCAACTGATTCTGGTTTGATATTCAATAAAGTAGCTACTGAATCAGTTTTTAAAACATTTACTGGAACTTCAAATGCAACCAAACCTGCCAAGGCAGCAGCACCTGATTTGTCCACTGACATCCCTAGTGCTAACCCAACAGCAAACAGCAAAGGCAATTGACCTAAAACTGCGTTACCGCCAGCTTGTAAAAAATGAGCGACAATGTCGTTACTATAAGATGCCCACCAGTTTCCGATCCCTACTAGCAAAGCAGCAGCAGGTAAGACCGCAACTGGGAGTTGAAGGGAACGTCCCATTCGTTGTAGATATGCTTTCAATTTTTTTCCTCCTCATGATTGTTAACATTTGTTTGTACGATTGCGCTTCTTAAACGCTCGATATGGATGGCCAAGTAACCCAGTTCTTCTTTCGTGATCGCGAGCTGGTATTCTTTGGTCAGCAACACACGGATTTTTTTAGAAATCTTATAGCTTTCTGGGTATTTTCGTTTGACCATTTCTACGATTTCCGTATCCAAGACAGCATATTGTTGCGCATGGGTTCGTTGTAGAAGCAGTCGTAAATGATTCACCAGTCTTGAATAATTCAGTGAAAATGGTTCTGAATGGATATCTGTTTCCAATTCTGATTCCACTAAATGGATGATATCAGATACAATCGTCACTTCACGGATACTGCGATGGTTATTATTTCGACCGCTTCGTCCGCTGTGGATATGGATTGCGATATATCCTGCTTCGTCATAAGTGTATGGAATCCCAAGCTCTTTTGTCAGATATTCTACTGCCCATTGAGCAATACTGAATTCATCACTGTAAAGCACTTCGATTTCTCTCAAAAGCTTGTTGCGGATGACGATACCGTTATTGATATTCTCCGCAGAAAAAGCAATGTGGTCGGTCAAAGCGATCAACACATGTTCATTCAGTTTCTCCATCAAGACAGTTTCCGCATGATCGATGATTGTTTCTGCTGCAAACAAAAAGCGTTCATCGATCTGATTGAGTAGATTTTGCAATTTGATTTGTCCTTCTGGCTCCATGACGAATATCCGCTCAATATCACGATCAAAGATCAAATCATTTCTTTTTCTGTCAAATCCAATTCCTTTTCCAATAGCTACTTTTTCCTGCCCACCGTCATCTACCAATACTGCATTTTGATTAAAGATCTTTTTGATTTTCATGCGCGCACCCTTTTTGAAGATTTGGTTTTCATGTCTGCTAGACCAGTTGATTGCGGCCAAACAAAAATAGACACGAAAAACCTCCTAGGGAAACCATGTTCCTCAGAGATTTTTCATGCCTAGTATGATCTAGTCACATGAAACGAATTATTGTTAACGTAATCATTTTATATAGACAGTTATGTTTTGTCAATTCTTTTTTTATAATTATAGTAATTTAATAGAATATATGAGGATCATTGAGAGCACAAAATAAAGAAACGTATGTTATTTAATTATGAGCATTGACTTACTTTTACTTTTTTAGTTACACTGTTATTTAGGTAAAGTTTCATATTTAAAGGAGAAAAAGAATGAAAGCAAGAAATTTATTATTTAGCGTTATTCTTTTAGGAAATCTAGCAGTTGCCAACACAACCGTGCTAGCTGAAGAAACGACAGGAACAGTCACAGCTCAGACAACGAGTTCTTCAGAAATAGGAATTGAAAACGATACAGAAAGTACGTTGCAGTCAGCTACTGTCTCCGAAAATACGGTTTCAACTGAAGAATCAACAACAGGGACAACAGAACAACCGCAAACGGAAGAAAGCACATCAGCAGAAGCTCAGAAAAATCCAGAGAATGCGGAAGAAATCACGAACCAATTGACAGATGGACAAACATTGACACATACCCATCAAGCAGATTTGTCTGAATTCGAAAACTATACTGGCTACGCTTTTTCTGCCCGCTCATCTGCTAATTCTCAACAAGCATTCATTGATAGTATTGCATCCACTGCACAAAGCTTGGCAAGTGCCAATGACTTAT
The DNA here is from genome assembly GCF_040886985.1 of Enterococcus sp. C76. NCBI lineage: Bacteria > Bacillati > Bacillota > Bacilli > Lactobacillales > Enterococcaceae > Enterococcus > Enterococcus sp. C76. The sequence goes on from NZ_JBFOEY010000006.1 coordinate 120,168, forward strand.
ACGCATCAGTCATGATTGCACAAGCAATCGTTGAAAGCGGCTGGGGGAACAGTGCCTTGGCTTCTGCTCCTAATTACAATCTATTTGGAATCAAAGGAAGCTATAATGGTCAATCTGTTACGATGCCTACTTCGGAATATGTCAATGGACAATGGATTACGGTAAATGCTGCTTTTAGAAAATATCCTTCGTACAAAGAATCATTACAAGATAATGTGACGGTATTGAAGACGACTTCTTTCCAGCCGGGCGTGTATTACTATTCTGGTGCATGGAAAAGCAATACGAACTCTTACAAGGATGCTACAGCTTGGTTGACCGGTCGTTATGCCACTGCGCCTAATTATGGTGCTACACTAAACAATGTAATCGAGACTTACAATCTGACGCAGTATGATACAGCACCAACTTCAACTTCTCCAATGTATCGTTTATATAATCGTCATACAGGAGAGCATTTGTATACATTGAATGCCGGCGAAAAAAATTATCTGCCAACTGTAGGCTGGGAATATGAAGGAATTGCTTGGCAAGCACCAAACAGTGGACAGCCTGTCTACCGTTTATACAATCCTTACAGCGGAGACCATCATTACACAATGGCGCAATCTGAGATCAACTCCTTAACAAAAATCGGTTGGCGCTATGAAGGTCTAAGTTTTTACTCTGGTGGTTCCAAGCCAATCTATCGACTATTCAATCCAAATGAAAAAACTGGTACCCATCACTATACCTTAAGTGCGAAAGAAAGAGATTGGCTAACGCCAATGGGCTGGAGATATGAAGGAATAGGATTTTATGGTTATTAAAAAGAGGTTGTGACAGAAGTGGTCAGCTTCAAGAAATAAGAAGGAATTGACGACAATTGTTTCTCCAATTTTTGTGAGATTTCGGCTTATTCTCGAAGAAGGTACTTCTGGAACACCATGTATCAGAGGTTGTGAAATCAGCGTCCTGACCTGAGTATTAGAGAAACAAACGGAAAAATAGTTCTTCATATTTTGCCGTTTTTTGAGCTAATACCGAGGGTCAGCTGATTGAACACCGTTTACCAAGAGGTTGTGAGCCTGCCGTTTAACTCTGAGTCACAAGAAACAATTTCAAAAAGCAGCTTTTCATGTTTGATGAATATTGTGACTTGTGACCGAGGAGTTGGTAGGAGAACACCGTTTAAGGAAGAGGTTGTGAAAAAGCTGTCCTGCATCAAGTAATAAGAACAGCCAAACAAAAGCAGTTTCTCATGTTTTTCGTTTGGCTGGACTTATTACCGTAGATGCAAGTTTTTGAACACCATTTACTCAAAAGAGGTTGTGACAACATTCTTGTCACAACCTCTTTTTATACCCGTTCAATCAAATTGATCCAGCTTCCAATATTCGATCAGATTATTCAATTTTTGACCGTAATCAGGATCTGTCGCGTATGTTCCTGTTAATGCACGGGTAGCATCTCTGTAAGAACGTGCATTGACTTTCCATGTCCCCGCATATCGGTTTGGGTCCCAAGAAACACCATATCTTAATTTTAAGGCGTTATCTAAGAAGGATTGGTCAGTAGACTGATAGACCCGAAATTTTGAATTGACAGGGACAACGACACCATTGATCACTTCGTTAGATATATGCCAGATATAGCCATACTTTCCTTCATCTTCGCCGTCTTTGAATTTCATCCCAAAGAAGTTATTCGCGTGCTGAGCTAGATAGCTTGTGCCATATCCTGTTTCTAGGATCGCTTGAGCCAACATGACAGAAGTATACAAGCCATGAGCAGGCGCGATACGATTCGCACTTTGGCTGACAGAATTGATGAATCTTCCCTGAGGTGTCTGATCATTCACTTGTCCTAGAATCGTCAGTTGGTTTGGCTGATAGCCGCTTGGCCGCCGGTCGTTTTCAACAATGGTTAGCTGGATACCTTCAACAGGCAAATTCATTCTGACAGAGCCTGCTTTTTGTCCATTTGATGCCCAGCCTAACCAGCCTCTGGAACGAACAAAGGCACGATAATAAATATCATAGTTTTCAGCAAGTTCTCCTGTTAACTGAAAGGAAAAGGCTTGAAGAGAGCGATTTTGTCCAGTCGTTCCTGAGATCGCTCCATTGGATACAGTTCTGGTCCAACCGCTGTCAGCTATGTGTGAATCATATTGGATACCGCCAGTATACCTTGATGTTCCTAAATTTGCGCGAATCGCTTCAAATTGTCTTCCTTGATTTGCGTAGCTGATCGAGTTGTTCAGGCTCGTTTGGCTTACCCAGCCAATATTCGATACATGTCCTTGCAACGTGATTCTAGGTGGAGCTATACGAAAGGCGCGAGTAGTTGCACCAGGTGCGGCTCCTCCTTTCCTTACTAATACAATTTGAATCGCTTCTGCACGGTAAGCATAGCCTTGTGTACCAGCTGATTCACCGTTCTTTGCCCAGTTCATCCAGCCGAATTCTTGTGCATGTACACGATAATAAACGTCATATCGGGTGCTGATTGTGCCAGTCAGATTGATGCGGATCGCCTCAATAGGCAGATTTTGTCCAGTCGTACCAGAAATCGTGCCATTTTGTGCCCAGTTGGTTTCCCAACCTTTGTTAGCGATATGGGATTGATAAGTGATACCGCCACCAATTGTATTTTCAGATAAACGCAGTTGCATTGCTTGAAGACTTAACCGTTGGCCAGTCGTACCAGCTTGAGTAGCAGCATCTGTCTGGCCTAACCATCCTCTGTTAGTTACGTGAGTATTCGCCAATACGGATGGTTCCTTTTCGATATAAGAAATACCGTTGGTAGCAGGGCCGGAACTGTTTTTGTCCAATAATTGGATTTCAATTGCTTCGATTTGATGACCGTATCCAAGTGTTCCGGAAGGATTTTCGTTCATTGTCCAAGGAAGCCAGCCAAAATTTCGTACATGGACTCTATAATAAACATTGTAAGTTGCTGCTAATTGTCCAGTTAATCGAATATTGATTCCTTCAATCTGTTTGACTTGTCCAGTCGTTCCAGAAATAGCGCCGTTAGCTACCCAATTTTGCCATCCTGAACCTTGGACATAAGAGGTGTATTCAATAGCACCAGAGAGGGAGGATGAAAGATGGATACGAAAAGCTTCTACTTGTAAAGATTGACCTGTTGTTCCTGAAAGTTGACCGCTAGAAACATTTGGCAGCCAACCACGATTTTTGACATGTGTACTATAAGTAATAGATGGATGTGCAGTACGCAAGGTAGATTCATCTGTCTGTGGCACTTTGTTTTGCGGCTGGAAAGAAGAATCAGTTGTTTCTTTTGAATCAGATGCTGTACTTTCAGCTGTTCCTATCTGTTCATTTGAGGAATCAGTCTCTGCTGATACTGGATCCGCTGGTTGGAATTCTTTCTGTGAGACAAAAACGATTGAAGAATCCTTTGCTGTCAGCACATAAAACACTTGATCGCTGATTTGGACTGCTCTTTGTACGTAATAACTTTCTGAATGTGAAATGGGTCCCTCTGATTGTTCTAACCAAGCTTGATCAAGTGACAGAGAGGCAACGGCTGATTCAGAAAGCTGACCTTGTGATGCTTCAACTGGAACTGTTTTTGGCTCATGAGCAGTTACAGAGTTTGCTGCTACCCATCCTTCATAGTTTGCTGTTTGGATATGTACCCAAGTTGTTTGATCCGATAACGCTACTTTATCCGTGATGAGGGCTGGTCCAGATATTTTTTGATGTTCTTCTTGGCGATAGAAGGTAGGATAAATATCTGTTTCATTCAGAGTCGTATAGGTTTCTGTCATACTTATATGTGTTTGAATGATAGGACCAGCTGCAACTTCTGAGTAATACGCACGTACGGAAGAAAGAAAATGCTCCTTGTCTAGAGTAATCGAATCGTCAAACATCAAGAAATCTGCTGATTTTTCCAAGGGTAAAGAATAGGTTTTGATTTTTTTTGCTACATAATAGGCCAGATAATTGGTGACTTGTTCTGTTGGCTCTGTTGGTATGACTAGTTGGATCGTTCCTTTATCCACCCATTGTCCATCGGGTAGCTGGACATCAGTAGAGACGATCTCATACACACCTTGCGTATCAATGTAGCTATGAGCAGATTGCTGCTGAATGAACGATTCCTTTGTTTGTTTTGAAGCTGAAAGGTGGATTTTATCAGGTTTCATTTGTTCAAATCTACCATTTGCTCCTTGCAAAGAGGGATTTCCAGAGATTTTTGGCGGTGTAAAATTTTCTACTGCAGAAGAGCTGTCTTCTAGATTTTGATAGGAATTCTCTCCAGATAGGCTTGATTGGGATGGTGCGCTTTCATCTTCTGATAGGGTAGATGTTTCTGTTGTTTGAACATTTGCCAAAACGGTATCAGCAAATACGAGACTATTAGGTAACAATGTCGCATTCACTAAGAGAAATACTGCGGCTACTATTCTTTTTCTCACATCATTATCCTCTCTTTCTTTTTTATTGTTCCTTCTTTTCATTCTACAAGAGATTTCTTTTATTTACACTCATTTCTATTGAAAGCCTTTGTTTTTTAATTTCACAGCTGATTCTTTGACTTTTTTCTTTTTTTATTCTATTATTGACAAGTCAATCGTTGACTAGTCAATTATTAGAGAGGAGGAAATTATGTCTTTAGAAGAGATTAGCCACCTTTTATATCAAATCAAATTAGCCGATCAAAAAATCGTCCAGATCTTTGAGGAAAATATCGGTATAAGTCTTACTAGATACGAGATCATGATGAGACTGAAAGAAGAAAATCCATTGCTGCAAAGCAGTTTGCAAGAAAAGTTGCAGATTGATCAAGGAGCAGTTACTCGTCATCTGAAGGTTTTAGAAGCAAACGGCTATGTTTCGCGTCAGAGAAATCCTCAGAACAATCGGGAAGTGTACGTAGCACTGACAGAAAAAGCCCAGCAGAAAATCGAGCATTGTGAAATGGACCATAAAGATACAGGTTCCGTGCTGTCCCCAGCTTTCAGCGATGCAGAAATGAAACAATTCCTAACACTTTTAGATAAATTGAATACCCAACTTTGCAATATAACAACAGAAACGAAAGAGGTTAATAATAATGGAACAAAAAAATGATTTTTCAACAATTATGACTGGTAGAAGATCCGTTCGCGTATATGATGAAACATACAAAATCCCACACGAAGAAATGCTGGAAATGATCAAAGAAGCGACGACTGCTCCTTCTTCTGTGAATATGCAACCATGGCGCTTTGTGGTCGCTGAAAGCGAGGAAGCAAAAGAAATCTTGCGTCCTTTGATCCGTTTCAATACGAGACAAAATGATACTTCTTCTGCAATGGTCATAATTTTTGGCGATATGCAATGTTACGAATATGGCGAAGAAATCTATAACCAAGCTTACGAATCAGGGAAGATGCCAAAAGAAGTCAGAGATCAACAATTAGCTGCGATCATTCCTTATTACAAGAGTTTTTCAAGAGAAGAAATGAACGATGTAGTCAAAGTCGATTCTAGCTTAGCGGCTATGCAATTCATGTTAGTTGCACGTGATCATGGCTATGAAACAAATCCAATTGGTGGATTCGAAGCAGATCAGTTGGCAGAGGCATTTGGTTTGGATAAAGACCGCTATGTTCCAGTTATTATTTTATCAATAGGAAAAGCGGTAGAAGAAGGTTATGAGTCTGTTCGTTTAGCACCAGAAAAGATCACTACGTTCAAATAAAAGGTTTTCAGTTACTATTCAGTAGCTATTGCTTTTTTTGAATCGTGTGTGGTAACCTAATAAAAAAGGAGGTCGGAAAAATGACTGCATCGATGAAATTACGTTTTGAACTTTTGAATAACAACTAAATAAATTCAAAAGACATGTATAAACAACAATTTCATGGGTGGAGTATGTCCATTTTTTCGAACGACAGTAGAATAGGTGAAAGCTATGACAGATTTGATGATTTAGTCATAGTTATTTCGTTCAGAGTAGGAAAAGATGTTATGCAGTTTTTTTGCAAACAGATTTTTCTGCTCTTTTTTAGTATCGATAATTGTTGTTTTACATGAAATAGGAGTGTAAAACATATGGAAAATTTAGCAATAAATATAACAAACCTGCAAGTTCGTTTTGGTAACCAGTTAGAATTATCTATTGATTCTCTTCGTGTCTATCAGCAAGATCGGATAGGAATCATAGGAGAAAATGGAGTCGGTAAATCAACGTTGCTGAAACTGATAGCCGGAGAACTTATCCCCAATCAAGGGAAAATCCAAACAGAGATCACTTTCAACTATCTGCCTCAATTAACCTATCTTGCTGAAACAAAGGATCTGAATTTGGAATTAGCCAGTCATTTCCAGTTAAAACTGGAAGAAACTTCGGAACGGAAATGGAGTGGAGGGGAAGAACGAAAGATCGAGTTGATACGTCTTCTTTCTTCTTATGAACAAGGGATGCTTCTAGACGAGCCGACGACCCATCTAGATAGAAAAAGTGTGGATCGACTGATTGAAGAGCTTCGTTATTATTATGGCACGCTGATTTTTGTTAGTCATGACCGCTATTTTCTAGATGAGCTGGCAACGAAAATCTGGGAAGTAAAAGACGGAGAAATCCGAGAGTTTTCGGGGAATTATAGTGCCTATCTCACTCAAAAGGAATTGGAGAAAAAGACTCAGCTACGAGAAGCAGAGTCGATCATGAAAGAGAAAAAACGATTGGAAAAATCGATCCAAGAAAAGAAAAAACAAGCGGAAAAGTTGGAAAAAGTGTCTAGTAAAAAGAAAAAGCAACAAATCAGACCGGATCGGTTGTCTTCCTCTAAACAAAAAGACAGTGTACAAAAAGCCATCCAAAAGAATGCGAAAACATTAGAGAGAAGACTCCAAAAAATAGGAGAAACAACTAAGCCGCAACAGATGAAACAAATCCGTTTTCCAGTACCAAAATCTCTTGCACTCCACAATCGTTATCCAATCATGGGACAAAATATCCAATTGGAAAGAAACGGAAGAATATTACTGATAAATAGCGATTTTCAATTTTCTTTAGGTAAAAAAATCGCGATTGTCGGCGAAAATGGTTCAGGTAAGACAACCTTATTGGAACATATCCGCAAACAAGGAGAAGGAATCCTTCTCTCTCCGAAAGTAAGCTTTCAAGTCTATCAGCAAAAGGATTATCAAATGACATCTGAAGAATCCGTCATTCGTTTTGTCATGAGACAAACAGAGTTTTCGGAATCGCTTGTCCGTAGTTTGCTGAATCACTTAGGGTTTGCTCAGGAAACTTTGATGAAACCGTTGTGTACGTTAAGTGGGGGAGAAGCGACCCGTTTGACGATTGCTTTGCTTTTTACTAAGCCAAGTAATGTATTGCTGTTAGATGAACCGACTAATTTCATTGATATGGCAACGATCGAAGCTTTAGAGCAGCTGATGCAAGTATATCCGGGAACGATTTTGTTTACTTCTCATGATTCCTACTTTGTCGAGCGTACGGCTGATGAAGTTTATGAAATAAAAGGGCAGAAAATAAAAAAAGTACTTACGAGAAATTTTTAAATGTGCTACGATGATTTTCGTGACAAATTTAAAGGAGTGGTACAGATTGCCTACAAATAAAAAAGAAGGAATAATTTTTACAACAATGATGTGTTTTTTGATGGTCTTGGGGATGAGCGCGTATAATTTATGGCTGCATCAAGATCTTCATTTATCAAGTTTGTTGATTGGTCTAGTGCCTGGATTCGTGGTGGCTTTCATTTTGGATGTCTTCATCATCGGTGTGCTGGCGAAAAAAATTGCCTTTAAACTACCAGTAAATCCAGAAAGCAAGATCCAAATGATCTTAACTATTTCCTGCTTGATGGTTTTAGGAATGGTCACATGTATGTCTTTGTTTGGTGTGATCATGGAACAAGGAATACCTGATCAATTATTCTCTGCTTATATGAATGCTTGGAAAATGAATGTGATTGCCGCTTTACCGTTGCAGTTGATCATCGTTGGCCCACTTTCAAGAAGTGTGTTGAAAGCCATTCAAAGCAATGAATGATGGAACACTGTTTATTTGAAAAAAAGGTTGTGACCTGCTTTTTGTCACAGTCCCTTCAATGCAGTTCTAGAAAGAAAAACGATCCGAACGATAGGTTTTTGCCTGTCTTTCGGATCGTTTTTCTTTTTCAGCTGTATCGTTCTTTTAGTGAAGAGGATTCGTTGCTTAATAGATAAATCTAGAAAGATTCTGTTTATCCATTACTCAAAAAACGGCTGCATTTGTTCTCTTACTTGCTGACACCATTGGAGTTCCTGCTGACAAAGCATGATTCGGCGCTGGATCACAACATAACGCCCAAATTCTTGTCTCTTGTCTAGCGAGAGGTCATTCAATTTTTTTTGATTTTTTTGCATGATTTTGTTCAGCTGTTGTTCTCTAGTGAATAGCAGTCCAGTAGCTGTTGTTTTGTCGAGTGTTGAAAAAGCATAGATTTTTGCTAAAAATTCATCTTTTTGCGTAGGAGCTGGGGTCTCCTCTTTGATCCATTCCTCTACAAGGGCACGTCCTTCATCAGTTAAGTGGTAGATCTTTTTTTGAGAGTGCTCGTCTTTGTCCAAAACGGTCACATAACCCTGCTGATCTAACTTGGCAAGCGTCGTATAAATCTGACTGTGATGAGCTTCCCAAAAAATCGTGATCAGCTGCTTCAATTCATACCCAGAACGCGGTTTGGATAAAAGCACGCATAATAATATATAGGCTAAAGTATTCATAAAAATCCTACCTCTCGTCTTATTTTCTTTATTATATCACAGTAAAATTTCCATGTTTTACATGTGCATATTGACATGTAAAATAAATCATGTATGATGCTAATAGAGAGAAAGGGATGGAAATATTGGAGAATCAAATAGATATACAAAAACAAACAAATGAAGAAACAAAGGGAAAAAGTTCGGCGCTAGTTGTAGCAGCTACCTGTATAATCGCTTTTATGGGAGTGGGCCTAGTAGACCCGATCTTAAAAACGATTGCTGCACAGTTAAACGCTACGCCAGCTGAAACAACCCTGTTATTTACTAGTTACATGCTAGTCACTGGTGTAGTGATGCTATTTACAGGTTTCCTATCTAGTCGGATTGGCTTGAAAAAAACATTGATGACCGGATTGTTTATCATCGTTGTATTCGCTGGTCTTGGTGGATTATCTGGCAATATCGGTATGTTGATTGGGTTACGTGCTGGCTGGGGAGTCGGGAATGCTTTATTTGTCTCTACTGCTTTAGCAACGATCGTCAGTATTTTAGTCGGTAACACAGAAAAAGCAATCATGATGTATGAAGCAGCTCTTGGCTGCGGAATGGCTGTTGGCCCGCTAGTCGGTGGGGTCTTGGGCAGCGGTTCATGGCGTTATCCATTTTTTGGGGTAGCCTTTTTGATGTTTTGCGGTTTTATAGCCCTAGCGGTACTTTTACCTGAAACTGAGAAACCAAAGAGAAAAGTAGGCCTTTGGGAAGGTGTCAAAGCGTTAAGCAATCATAAACTTCGTTCAGTTGGACTGATCGCATTGTTATATAATTTCGGATTCTTTACTTTACTTGCGTATGCGCCATTTTTATTGATTGGCTATTCTGAATTAGAAGTCGGTTTTGTATTTTTTGGCTGGGGTGTGCTTCTGGCTATTGCTTCGATTTTCGTTGCACCGGCTCTTGAGCGGAAGTTTACGACTTATCGGACGATTTTAGCTGCATTTGTCTTATTCATTATTTGTTTGCTGTTATTAGGAGCTGGAACTTCTATGCCAGTCCTTGTACCGATCAGCATTGTGTTAGCAGGATTTTTCCAAGGAATCATCAATACATTGTTGACGACGATTGCTATGGAAATACCCGGTCTGCAACGAAACGTTGCTTCTTCCAGCTATAGTTTTGTCCGCTTTTTCGGTGGAGCTTTAGCACCATTTATTGCAGGTGTGATCGGCGAACATATTGGTGAAAGCTATGCGTTTTATTTTGCAGGTGCCATTGTTCTTATCAGTGTATGTTGTATCATTTATCACCGTAATTATTTTGCTACAAATGAAGAAGAATAAGAAATCAGAGGTTCTGAAAAAGCTGTCCTGCATCAAGTAATAAGAACAGCCAAACAAAAATAGCTCCTCATATTTTTCGTTTGGTTGGACTTATTACCGCAGATGCAAGCTTTTGAACACTGTTTAAGGAAGAGATTGTGAAATCAGCGCTTTGACCTGAGTATTAGAGAAGCAACGGAAAAATAGTTCTTCATATTTTGCCATTTGTTGAGCGAATACCGAAGGACAGCTGATTGAACACCGTTTAAGGAAGAGGTTGTGAAAAAGTCGTTTAGTTTCAAGTATTAAGAAAAATTTTGTGAAAATGGCTTTCTACATTTTTGCATAAATTTGGCTTAATACCGAGAAACTGGCTTTTGAACACCGTTTATTCGGAAAAAGGGAATGTGACACGATTTTTGTCACATTCCCTTTTTTTCTCAAAATAATGAAACTGGAAAATTTTCAGTAGGTAAGCTAAAATTCATTTAAGAAAAAGAATGGGGGGATAATAGATGCTGGAAGAATATTTTCAGGAAGTCGGGTTGACACTCGTTGAATTACCCATTGAATTTTCAGATGATCGGTTGATTTATCGTGGCTATATCAAAGAATTGCCAATGATCAACGCGGAAGGTGAAACTAGAAAAGCGATGCAGCAAAAAATAGCTGGTATGTATCAGGTGTATCGGGAACAGGTATTGGCAGAATCAGCGGAAGAAGAAAAAGAAAAAACGATGAACTTGTCCATGGATGAGCTGCTTCGTTATTATGATGGCGAAACATTTGACGGATTTTCACTTCTTAACGAAGAGGAAACAGATTTACCAGGCAGCTGGTAGGAGAACACTGTTTATATGGAAAAGGGGATGTGACAAAATCTTTGTCACATCCCCTAAAAAGTTCGGCAGTTTTTTTCCGATGTTCAAGGCACCCTACTTATCGTACGGATATTTTTTAGCGGAAAGTCCGATTCAAGTGGTTTTTATTCAGCTGATATTTATAAGATAAGTGAAAGATCCCAGCAATCAGCAACGTAATCGTATAGGCAATTGAATGATCGAAAAAAGAATAGTAATTGACTCCAGCTAACAGGCATAATGCAACCATGTAGCTGATGTGTAAGCGAGCAACCAAACCTTTTGGCCCAATTTTGTCAAAATACTGCGTCCATTTTTCCCGTTGACTCCCTATGCTTCGTTTTTTGAACTGAAAAAAAAGGGATAAAATACCGACTCCTAGAAAAGCAGCGATATTCAGAGAAATAAGGTAAATAAAAAAAATCATTAAAATTTCAAACATATTGACACCTTTCTAATTGGATAGAACCTTTACAGTAAAAAGGCAAAAGGCGTGAATAATGTTTCACACGAAACATTATTCGCGGATTTGTCCATCGCCATAAATGATATATTTTGTGGAAGTTAATTCATTTAACCCCATTGGACCACGGGCATGTAGCTTTTGAGTGGAGATGCCGATCTCTGCACCAAAACCAAATACCGATCCGTCTGTAAAACGAGTGGAGGCATTGACATAGACAGCCGCCGCGTCCACTTCATTCAAGAAACGCTGACTAGCCGAATAGCTATCTGTCACGATTGTTTCTGAATGCTTGGTGTTATGTCGGTTGATATGCGCAATTGCTTCACTTAAAGAATCGACTACTTTGACGGCAAGGATATAATCTAGATATTCAGTATCCCAATCTGCCTCTTCTGCTAAAGCAGCTGTCTCTAGATATTCTAACGCACGAGCATCCGCACGTAAAGAGACGCCGTGTTCTACCAGTTCTTTTTCAATGGCTGGTAAGAAAAAGGGTGCGATCTCAGAATGGATCAGTAATGTTTCTGCCGCGTTGCAGACAGAAGGACGGGAAGCTTTTGCATTGACGATGATTTTCACTGCCATAGACAACTGTGCTTCTTTATCGATGTATACGTGATTATTTCCTGTACCTGTTTCAATGATAGGTACCGTTGCCTGTTCTTTGACTCGTTGGATCAATTTTGCTCCGCCTCGAGGGATCAGCACATCTAAGTATTCTGTCAATCGCATCAACTGTCCTGCAGTTTCGTGAGAAGTATCATCGACAAACTGGATGGCATAAGGAGATTCGCCAGCACTGACCAGTACTTGCTGCAATAGTTGGACCAGTAATTGGTTCGAGAAGAATGCTTCTTTGCCACCGCGAAGGATAACGGCATTCCCTGATTTGAACGCTAGACTGGCTGCATCAGTCGTGACATTTGGACGAGATTCGTAAATGATACCGATCACGCCGAGGGGCACGCGCTTTTTGCCGATTCTCAATCCGTCGGTGTTCGTCCACATCTCATCTACTTTTCCAATAGGATCGTCTAACGAAGCAATCTTTTCGATCTCTGCAGCCATGGCATTGATTCGCTCAGGTGTCAGCTGCAAGCGGTCTTGCATCGTTTCACTGATATTGTTTTCGACTGCTTTTTCTAAGTCTTTCTGATTTGCTTCGATGATCGCCTGTTGATTCTTTTTGATGGTTTTCGCCATCTGAACAAGTAGCTCATTTTTACGGTTTGTAGGCATAAGTGCTAGTTGTTGCGCACTATCTTTTGCCTGTTGCCCTAATTGCATCAAATCAGTCATTTCAAGTCCTCCTTAAATAAAGTACCTACTTCTTTTCCTGCAAGAATATCAAAAATGATTGCCGGATTTTTCCCATTTGCTAAAATCATTGCACTGTTTGCTTCAAATATCCTGGAAGCTGCTTTTAATTTACTTTGCATACCGCCTGTTCCAAAGGTGCTGCCTGCACCACCTGCTTGTGCCAGAATCTTTTCATCGATTTTATCGATATAGCGATACATCTGAGCCTCGGGATTTGTAGTCGGATTATCTGAATAAAAACCGTCGATATCAGAAAGAACGATCAAAAGGTCTGCCGCGACAAGTTTTGCCATGATTGCTGACAGCTGATCATTATCGCCAAATTTGGTCAGATGATCTAATTCATCTACTGCGACAGTATCGTTTTCGTTCACGATAGGAATCGTATCCATGATCAAAAGCTGTTCCAATGTATTCCTCACATTTTTACGACTTTCAGGGTAATCTACCACGTCTCTTGTCACGAGGATTTGTGCTGTCTGCTGATTATATACACTGAATCTTTGATTATAGATATTCATCAATTCGGCTTGACCAACAGCCGCCGCAGCTTGCTGTTCAGGGATCAAAGTCGGACGTTCTGACAAATGTAATTTATGCATACCGACGCCTACAGCCCCTGATGAGACTAGGATCACTTCCTTTCCACGATTTCTAAGATCGGAAAGGACAAAAGCTAACTGATCAATCGCTGCAAGATTGATGTTTCCATTGGGATAGATCAATGTACTTGTTCCTACTTTGACAATAATTCGTTTTGCATTTTTTATTTCTTTACGCATGTGACACCTCAATCAAATATCCACTCATTAATTTCGTTCTATTCTACTTGTTTTGACGAGTAAAGTCATGTAAAAAATAGTTTTTTTGTACAACTTGCAGTTGTTCGGTAAAAGAACGCGTTAATGGTTGACTTTAGGATAGCAGAATTTCTTGAAGAATTTGTAAAGAGAGTCTTTTATAGCCTCGAATATGTTAGAATAGGAGTAGTTTATTTAGGGAGGAAAACCGGTGAGAAAAAGAGGATTTGAAGTTATTTCTAAATATAAAGAGCAAAATATCAATCTACCGCAGCGCGCTACACATCATGCTGCTGGCTATGATTTTGAAGCAGCAGAAGAGGTCGTGATTCCAAGTATCTGGAAAGCAGGCTGGAAAAAAGGATTGGAAACCGTCGCAGATACATTGAAAAAAGACGTATCAGAAAATGAAAAACAGTTGAAACCGATCCTCGTACCTACTGGGATCAAAGCCTACATGGGAGAAGATGAATTTTTGCAGCTTGCTAACCGTTCAAGCAATCCGTTGAAGCGGTTTTTAGTGTTGACGAACGGCGTGGGTGTGATTGACAGCGATTATTACAATAATGAGGCAAATGAAGGCCATATCATGTTCCAATTCACCAACTTTGGTTTCAAGGATGTAGTGATCAAAAAAGGTGAGCGTATCGGTCAAGGGATCTTCTTGCCATTTTTAAAAGCAGATCAAGATCAAACGACTGCTCAACGTCAAGGCGGATTTGGTTCTTCCAGTAAATAAAACGATAAAGAAATTTAAGCTTGATTTAATGTCTCATGGTTAGAATAAAAGGAGGCGGTACAATGGCAAAAAAATCAAAAGTACAATTTGTTTGCCAAAATTGCGGGTATGTGTCGCCTAAGTTCTTGGGACGCTGCCCAAATTGCGGAAAATGGAATACGATGGTCGAAGAAATCGAACAAGATACAACAGACCGCAGAACGCGAACCAGTTTGACAGGAGAAAAAGCGAAACCAACAAAAATCGCAGACGTCGTCCCTAAAAAAGAACCTCGGGTCAAAACGAAATTAGAAGAACTGAACCGTGTGCTAGGTGGAGGTGTGGTACCGGGATCCATGGTCTTGATCGGTGGAGATCCAGGTATTGGTAAATCCACTTTGCTATTACAAGTTTCTCAGCAATTAGCAGCCATAGGCGGGAAAGTCTTGTATGTATCCGGCGAAGAAAGCGCAGAACAGATAAAATTACGCGCGGAGCGCCTCGGAAGTATCAACACAGAATTTTATCTATACGCTGAAACAGATATGAATGAAATCAGTCGTGCCATCGAACATATCTCCCCTGATTATGTTATTATTGATTCCATCCAAACGATGACGCAGCCAGACATCACAAGTGTGGCAGGAAGCGTCAGCCAAGTAAGAGAAACCACTGCAGAATTACTCAAAATCGCTAAAACAAATGGGATTGCCATCTTTATCGTCGGTCATGTTACGAAAGAAGGTTCGATCGCCGGTCCAAGAATGTTAGAGCATATGGTGGATACAGTGTTATATTTTGAAGGTGAACAACATCATAGTTTCCGAATTTTACGAGCGGTAAAAAACCGATTTGGCTCAACGAACGAGATTGGGATTTTTGAAATGCATGAGCATGGATTGGAAGAAGTCGCTAACCCTTCACAGATTTTCTTAGAAGAACGCCTAGACGGTGCGACTGGCTCTGCTATCGTTGTAGCAATGGAAGGAACACGTCCAATTTTGGTAGAGATCCAAGCATTAGTCACACCTACTATGTTCGGAAATGCTAAGCGAACAACAACAGGTCTTGATTTCAATCGTGTATCTCTGATCATGGCAGTGCTGGAAAAAAGAGCTGGACTACTTCTTCAGAATCAAGATGCTTACTTAAAAGCTGCAGGTGGGGTAAAATTAAATGAACCAGCGATTGATTTAGCTATCGCTGTCAGTATTGCTTCAAGCTACAAAGAAAAAGGAACACAGCCGACGGAATGTTTCATCGGTGAAATCGGACTGACTGGAGAAATCAGACGTGTCAGTCATATTGAACAACGGGTCAAAGAAGTCCAAAAACTCGGCTTCACAAAAGTTTACCTGCCTAAAAACAACTTAGGCAACTGGGAAGCGCCAAAAGGAATCGAGATCGTTGGAGTAGCAACTTTGGCTGAAACGTTGAAGCGTGTGTTCCGCTAAATAATAAATGATTGTCGAAACGGAGGAAAAACGATGCAAAAACGTGTCATTACGTTGCTGATGATCATTGTCGGCGCAAGCTTGGGTATTTCATTTTTACCCTCAGCTTGGCAGGCAATCGGTCAACAGTCAAATGGGTGGCTGAATAATACATTTACCAACAGCTTGTTAGGCGCACTTATTTTCTTTTTATTATCTTTGCTGTTGGCCAAACATATCTCAGCTATTATCAAACAAGTAGAACAAAAACTAAGCGAGGTCAGTTTGACTTATCTTCTCTTCGGTGCGATCGGTGCGATCATCGGATTGACTTTAGGCGTTGTGATCTCAACCCCTCTTTACAATATGGAAATTCCATTCGTCAATAGTGTATTGCCGATTTTACTGATGATCATCTTAGGTTATTTGGGATTGAGAATGGGAACGACACGAATCGAAGAATGGAAGAAAGTCTTTGGTTCACGAAGTAAAAAAATCGAGCAAGAAACAGCTAGCCAAGTGGAGAGCCAACTGTTAGAACGAAAATCAGGAGAAAATTTCCATAAATACAAAATCTTGGATACAAGCGTGATCATTGATGGTCGGATTTATGATATTACAAAGACTGGATTCTTAGAAGGAACCTTGATGATCCCTAATTTTGTTCTTTACGAACTACAATACATCGCGGACTCAGGGGATAGTTTGAAACGTGTGCGTGGTCGTCGCGGATTAGATATCTTGAATGCTTTGCAAAAAGAAGAAGGTATATCTGTCGAAATGTACGATGGAGACTTTGAAGATATCAGCGAAGTAGACAGCAAATTGATCAAATTAGCCAAACTTTTAGACGGTGTCATCGTAACCAATGACTATAACTTGAATAAAGTCTCTGAATTCCAAAATGTACCTGTTCTTAATATCAATGCGTTGGCAAATGCCGTGAAACCAGTCGTCATTCCTGGCGAAACGATGAATGTTCTAGTAGTAAAAGCCGGAACAGAACGCCAGCAAGGGGTAGCCTATCTTGATGACGGCACGATGGTTGTCGTAGAAGATGGACAGCATTACATGAATGAACGTATCGAAGTCGTTGTGACAAGCGCCCTTCAAACAGCTGCTGGACGCATGATCTTTGCTAAACCTGCCCATGCAGGACGTGGGATCGACAATAAAAAAGAGACAGAGAAAAAGACAAAACAATCAAAATAAAAAAGAAATTCAGCCAACTGGTAAGGAAATTCAACCAGTTGGCTTTACTATTTACCTTAGAAAAGGTAAAATTTGTGCTGAGTGGCTTTAAATAAATGATATTTGAGAAGCCGTAACTGACGGAATTTTTACTGTTAGTCAAAGTCTAGTTTGAAAGAAGAGGAAGAAAATGACGAAAGTACGCGTACGCTATGCACCAAGTCCAACTGGGCACCTGCATATTGGAAATGCAAGAACTGCATTGTTCAATTATTTGTTTGCCCGCCACAATGATGGAGACTTTATTATTCGTATTGAGGATACTGACCAAAAACGTAATATCGAAGATGGCGAAAAAAGCCAGTTGGAAAACCTTGCTTGGTTGGGAATGGATTGGGATGAATCTCCTGAAAATCCTGGAGAATACGGCCCTTACCGTCAATCTGAACGTAAAGAAATCTATCAACCGCTGATTGATCAGTTACTTGCTAGCAATCGAGCATACAAATGCTATTGCACAGAAGAAGAATTAGAAGCAGAACGGGAAGCACAACGCGCAAGAGGAGAAATGCCTCATTACGCAGGAACATGTGCGAACTTGACACCTGAAGAACAAGCAGAAAAAGAAGCACAAGGTCTAGAATCTGTTGTACGTTTCCGTGTGCCTCGCAATACAGAATACGCATTTACAGATATGGTAAAAGGCGCTATTTCGTTTGAATCCGATAATATCGGCGGCGACTTTGTCATCCAAAAGCGCGATGGTATGCCAACCTATAACTTTGCTGTTGCGGTCGATGACCATTTGATGAAAATCACTCACGTTTTACGTGGAGATGACCATATTGCCAATACACCAAAACAACTGATGATCTATGAAGCATTTGGCTGGACGCCACCAACATTCGGACATATGACGTTGATCATCAACAGTGAAACAGGCAAAAAACTAAGCAAACGTGACGAATCAATCTTACAATTTATCGAACAATATCGCGAATTAGGTTATCTACCAGATGCAATGTTCAACTTTATTGCATTATTGGGCTGGTCACCTGTGGGCGAAGACGAAATCTTCGATCACCAAGAATTGATCCAAATGTTCGATCCAAAACGCCTAAGTAAATCACCCGCAGCTTTCGATGCGAAAAAACTGCAATGGGTAAACAACCATTACATCAAAGCAATGGATCTAGATGCATTTACTGACATGTGTCTGCCTTATCTAATCGCTGATGGACGTGTAGCAGAAAACCCAGATGAAAAGACAATCGAATGGGTGAAGAAGATCGTTAGCCTGTATCAACCTCAAATGAGCTATGCTGCAGAAATCGTTGATCTGTCTACGCTATTTTTCAATGAACATCCTGTATTGAATGAAGCAGCAAAAGAAGTACTTGCTGGTGAAACAGTTCCTACTGTTCTCCATGCATTTAAAGCACAGCTAGAACAAATGGAAGTAGTAGATGCTCCAACTGTAAAAGCTGCCATCAAAGCTGTTCAAAAAGAAACTGGCGTAAAAGGGAAAAATCTTTTCATGCCGATCCGTGTAGCTGTATCAGGACAAATGCATGGCCCAGAATTGCCTGAAACGATCGAATTGCTTGGTCGTGAAAAATCATTAGCACATTTAAATCAAGTACTGAACTAAACACGATGAACAGAAAAAAGTAAGCAGCTGATCATTACAAGAGAGATACCGGGTGGTGCAAGGTATCAATGAATGGTTGCCGAAATGCCTCTGGGAGTGGTCTTGGCGAAAACACAGAAAACAGGAAAAACTGTTTTACAGGAAACGAAGTAGCCAAGAACGTATAACAGGCGTTAGCTGTCAGAGATAATCATTGATTATGAAGAAAAGTGGAACCACGCGGAAAGCGTCTTTTGATAAGGAAACTTATTTAAAAGGCGCTTCTTTTCTTTATAAGAAGCTGTTTTCCTACATAAAATACTTACGAAAGGAGTGGAAAGTCATGAGTTGGTTTGCCCGAGCGATTGATGCAGCAAAGAGAAACGATCCGGCTGCACGTTCGACAGCGGAGATCGTTTTGACCTATCCTGGTTTTCATGCCTTGTTTTGGCATCGTTTCTCTCATTTTTTATATCAGCATCGGCTCTTTTTATTGGCGAAGATCAATGCTCAATTTTGGCGATTCCTGACAGGTGTTGAAATCCATCCAGGAGCAACGATTGGAACAGGTGTGTTCATCGACCATGGAATGGGGATCGTCATTGGCGAAACTGCAGAAATCGAGGATGATGTGATTTTGTTCCATGGCGTAACATTAGGCGGTACGGGAAAAGAAACAGGTAAAAGACATCCAACGGTCAAACAAGGAGCCATGCTCTCTGCGAATGCGCAGATATTAGGACCGGTAACGATCGGAAAAAACGCAAAAATCGGTGCAGGTGCCGTTGTGTTGAAAGATGTTCCAGACGATGCTACAGCGGTAGGAGTACCAGCAAAAGTCGTTCGAATCAAAGGAGAAAAAGTGAGGAGATCAGAATGATAAAAATCTACAATACATTGACCAGAAAAAAAGAAGAATTCATCCCTATACAAAAGGGACATGTCGGTATGTATGTCTGCGGACCGACTGTGTATAATTATATCCATATCGGAAATGCTCGTAGTACCATTGCTTTCGATACGATTCGACGCTATTTTGAATATCGAGGCTATAAAGTCGATTTTGTATCGAATTTCACGGATGTAGACGATAAAATCATCCGTACAGCAAACGAATTAGGCATCACAGCACCAGAAGTCGCTGATCGTTTCATCCGAGCATTTGAAGAAGATACGAAAGCGTTGAATGTCGAGCCTGCTACACTGCATCCAAGAGTCATGGACCATATGCCAGATATTTTAGCATTTATTCAAGTGTTGGTTGAAAAAGGCTATGCTTATGAATCTTCAGGTGATGTGTATTACCGTACCCGTAAATTTGAAAACTATGGGAAATTAAGTGACCAATCCATCGATGAATTGGAAGTCGGCGCAAGTCAGCGTACTGGTGAAGAACAGCAGCAAAAAGAAGACCCATTAGATTTCGCTTTGTGGAAACAAGCAAAACCAGGCGAGATTTCTTGGGATTCGCCATGGGGCAAAGGACGTCCCGGTTGGCACATCGAATGTTCCGTCATGGCAACAAAACATTTAGGCGAAACGATCGATATCCATGGTGGCGGGCAAGATTTGGAGTTTCCTCATCACGAAAATGAAATCGCACAAAGTGAAGCGAAAACAGGGAAAAAATTCGCTAATTACTGGATGCACAATGGCTATGTAACGATTGGCGAAGACGATGAAAAAATGAGTAAATCTCTAGGGAATTTCATCACTGTGCATGAAATGATCCAAAACGTCGATCCACAAGTCTTGCGTTTCTTCATGGCGACCACACAATACCGTCGTCCGATCCGTTACAGTGAAACGACGATGAAAGAAGCAGCCACCAATTTACAACGACTGAAGAATACGTTTGACAATTTGAAATTCCGCCAAGAAACTGCCTCAGAGAATTTGGCAGATGATGCGGATAAAATCGCTTTGTTAGAAAATTTGGAACAGCGATTCATCGAAGAAATGGACGATGATTTTAATGCAGCAAATGGGATCACAGTGGTCTATGAGCTTGCTAAATGGCTGAACACTTATCTAGACCAGCCGGAAGTTTCTGCCACTGTCTTGGCACAGGGAGAAGCTTTATTCTCGCAATGGCTTTCGATCTTCGGTATTTTATTTACAGCAGAAAAATTATTGGATGAAGAGATTGAACAATTGATCGAAGAACGAAATCAAGCAAGAAGCAATCGTGATTTTGCCCGAAGCGACGAAATCCGTGATTTGTTGAAAGAAAAAGGGATCTTATTAGAAGATACACCCCAAGGAACTCGATGGAGAAGAGAAGCATGAGAGATTACACACAATTGAACGGTTTAGCCTTGGCTTACGTGGGAGATGCGATTTACGAAATCTATGTTCGCGACCACCTGATCGATCAAGGAGAAACAAAACCCAATAAGCTGCATCGTGCGGCAACGAATTATGTTTCTGCGAATGCACAAGCTTTTTTGATTCAGCAAATGCTGGAGGAACATCTTTTGACAGAAGAAGAAGAGCTTTATTATCGCAGAGGAAGAAATGCCAAAAGCCATACGAGTGCAAAAAATGCTGACGTTACGACTTACCGGGTCGCAACAGGGTTCGAAGCACTGATGGGTTATCTGCATTTGACAAAACAAACCGAGCGGATGGAAGAATTGATCCGCTGGTGTATTCAGAAAGTTGGTGAAAAAAATGGGTAAAGAAAGAACAAACAAACATCAATCGAAACGTGGATTTGAAGACAAAAAACAAAATAGATATCCAAATAAAAAGCAAACTGGACGAAATCAGTCAGTTTCTGATCAAAATGAAGAAGCATTAGAAGATAATTTCGTCTTTGGACACCATGCCGCAGTAGAAGCGCTACAACAAGGGCGAGGGAATAAACTCTTTCTTCAAGAAGATTCACGAGGAGAAAAAGTAGAAGAACTGAAAGAAATCGCACGTGAGCAAGCTGTACCGGTCAAATGGGTCCCTAAACAAAAATTAGAAACTTTGAGCGATCATGGCGTGCATCAAGGAGTCGTTCTTGCGATTACACCTTATGAATATTTATCCCTTGACCAACTGATTGAACGAACAAAAGAGAAAAAAGAAGACCCCTTCTTTTTGATTTTGGATAGCATCGAAGATCCACACAATTTTGGGTCGATTTTACGGACAGCAGACGCAAGTGGCGTTGATGGTGTGATCATACCAAAACACCGAGCAGTTGGAATCACGCCTATCGTAACAAAGACTTCCACTGGTGCAGTGGAATATGTGCCTGTTGCACGTGTGACGAATTTGGTACAAGCTGTGCAACAGCTCAAAGAGACAGGATTTTGGGTATTTGGCACAGATATGACCGGCACAAACTTCCAAAAATGGAATGCCAAAGGATCCATTGCTTTAGTCATTGGTAATGAAGGCAAAGGAATGAGTCCAGGATTGAAAAAAGAAATGGATGAATTACTGACGATTCCAATGACTGGGCACGTCCAAAGTTTAAATGCCAGTGTTGCCGCTGGATTGCTGATGTATCAGGCTTTTTCCCAACGTCAGGGGGAGTAGGTCATGAAAAAACAGCTGTTGATTGTAGATGGCTACAATATGATCGGTTCGTGGCCGGAACTGGTCCAGCTTAAAAAGCAGGACAAAATGGCAGATGCAAGAGAAGCTCTTTTGCATCGTTTATCAAATTATGCGAAATATGAAGGACTGGAAGTCATCGTTGTCTTCGATGCTCAATTAGTACCGGGCATCCAGCAAAATTATAGGAAATATCAGTTGGATGTTGTTTTTACGAAAGAAGATGAAACGGCTGACAGTTATATCGAGAGAATCGCTGGGCAGCTGAATGATCGTTTGACACAAGTAACAGTGGCGACAAGCGATCTAGCAGAACAGTGGATGATTTTTTCTCAGGGGGCGTTGCGAACTTCTGCTTACGAGTTATATAAAACGATTAAAAAAACGGAAAAAACAATAGCCCAAGAAAATAAAGATATGCATTTTGTTGATTTCCGACGTAATTCTCCGTGGAATGAAGAGCAGTTAAAAAAATTGTCCCAAAAATTGGACGATTTAATGAGAAAAAATAAATAACATATCGTTCTAATCAGTTCGATGAATCATTGATGATAAGATTCCTCCATAAACGAATTTATGGAGGAATTATTTTATGTCTGAGGAGTTATTGCGCGCTGCACGTAATGGTGACGAAGAAGCATTTGCTGCCCTGTATCAAAAATATTTTCCACTCTTACTACGTTTGAAAAACACTTACTATTTAAGAAATTATGTTACTGAGGATTGGGAACAAGAAGCGAGGATCGCTTTATATCAGGCATTGAGAACTTACGAAAAAAGCAAAGGAGTCAGCTTTGGAAGTTATTATAAAAGTATCATAAGCAATCAAATTTATTCTTTATTGAGAAAACAGAACGCGCTGAAGCGCCGTGACCAAAAAGACGAAGTCTCGATCGACCAAAAAATAGAGACAGAAGGACCAGATTTTTTAGCAGAGATCACCTTGCAGGAACCTTTAGCGATTCAGCATCTTTTGTTAAAAGAAGCAATCGAAAATTGCGAGATCCGATTTTCAAAAAAAGAAGCACAAATTTTTCATTATTACATGCAAGGGGTTGATTTTGCGGAGATGGCTGAATGTTTGTCAATGGATCACAAGCAAGTGATGAGTGCATATGGAAGGGTAAAACTCAAAATAAAAAAACACTTAAAATTTTATAATGAGGAATAATTTAGAAAAATCTTAATGAGCTTCTTACTTATTTTTATTGCATTTCTTTTTTTTTTATGGTAAACTTGAAAATTTTAAAAATATGTGGTATAGTTGGTAGTAGAGGTGAACTGTATGCCAACAACTTTAGCTTCAATCAAGAAAGATTTAGAAGGTCGTATCGGCAGCCCAATCATGTTGGTTGCTCAGACAGGAAGAAAGCGTCAAACAGAACGCCGCGGCGTTTTAACAGAAACCTATCCTTCAGTATTCGTTGTTGACTTGGATCCTGAAGAAAATTCTTTTGAACGAGTATCTTACAGCTATTCAGATGTACTTACTCGGACAGTTGAGATCGAATTTTTAACTGAAGCAGTTTAAAAAGCAAACGAGCCTGAGATTCGTAAGGTTCGTTTGCTTTTTTGTGTATGAATCGGTATGCTAATAATAAAAAAGTAGGAGGCGTTTACTTAGTGGAATATCAGGTAAAGAAATTTGAAGAATTGTCGACAGCAGAGTTTTATGCAATCGTCAAAGAACGGATTGCAGTCTTTGTTGTGGAGCAACAGTGCCCTTATCAAGAAGTTGATGATATCGATGGACAAGCTTGGCATACGTATTTCCAAGATACTGATGGGAAGATCCTTGCCTACACGCGGGTATATGAAGAAGCAGAGAGCATCCATTTTGGTCGCGTTCTTGTTCATCAAAATAACCGTAAAGACGGCTTAGGAAGAAAGATTGTCCAAGAAACGATCAACATGATCCAGAAAAAATTTCCAGAAAAACCAATTGTGATCGGTGCACAAGAATATCTACAGGCCTTTTATGAGTCTTTTGGATTCAAGGCAATCTCAGATGTGTATTTGGAAGATGATATTCCGCATATCGACATGAAAAAAGAACAGGTAACAAGTTAAGAATCTAAAAAAAAAGAAAGCCGACACTGAAAATCGGCTTTCTTTTTTTAGATTCTTCATTATTTAGAAGTATCTGAAAGATTTGTTTGCTCTACCGGATGCGTATTGTCTTCTGCCACTTGTTTGGCAAGAAGATCGCGTATGTCACTAAGATAATCTTCTGCAGTAGGTGTTTCTTCCACTTCTTCTTCTGCTTCTTTGGCGCGTAAATTCTTCGCACGGTTTGCCGCTTTGACAACTAAGAATAAGACAAAACCAGTAATCAGGAATGTAATGATAGCACTAATAACGTTACCAAACGCAAACGTGACACCTTTTGTCGGCGACCAGTCAAGAATTGAAAGTGCTCCTTCTAAATCAGAAGTTCCTGTGATCATAGCGACAATCCAACCAATTAGCGGAGTGATTAATCCTTGTACCACTTGGTTTACGATACTTGTAAACGCACTCCCGATAACAACACCGACAGCAAGATCCAAGACATCTCCACGCATGATGAACTCTCTGAATTCTTTGATCATGAATGACCCTCCCTTCTTTTGTATGTCTTTAGTATATCGAAAAATAAAAAATAAAAAAACGATATACGCTTTTAGCCGTCTGTCCCTTTTGATAAAAAACTTCTATGCTATACTATAAAGTGTAACATCATTTAGAAAAATCGGCGAATTGCCTGAACTTATATATTTCAAGCAGATGCATAAGTAAAAAAGGCCGATTGTCCTACTAAAAGAGTAAGAGGCAATCATCTATGAAAAGGAGCATATAAATATGGTGTATCAATTGGCAGAAGGCGTGAATCTTCATGTCTTACCAACAAAACAATACAAAACGATTCGGATTTTTATCCGTTTTACTGCACGTCTGCAACAAGAAGTCATTACAAAACGTTCACTACTCAGCAGTATGCTGGAAACAAATAGTTTGAATTATCCGGATCAGACAAAGTTAAGTGCGAAACTTGCTGAGCTTTATGGTGCAAGCTTCGGACTATCAGTAAGAAAAAAAGGGAACTTGCATTGGCTAAACGCAGGAATCAGCTTTGTGAACGGCGAATATGTCAATGATTCGAACCTTTTCTCTCAAGCGGTGGATTTTTTAAAAGAAGTTTTATTTTATCCAAATATCAAAAATCAACAGTTTGATCAGTTGACGTTTGACTTGGAAAAGAACAATCTGCGTCTCTATTTGGAAAGTTTGAAGGAAGATAAACAAACTTTTGCTTCCTATGCACTGCAAGAACTTTATTTTGAAAACAGCCCGGAACAAAAAATCCCAAGTTTAGGCGTAGTGGAAGAACTAGACAAGATCACTGCTCGTTCGCTAGCGGCTTACTATCAAGAAATGATGGCGAACGATCAAATTGACATTTTTGTTGTCGGCGATGTTGATCCGGACAAAGCAGCCGAAGCTGTGGGGCAATTACCATTTGAGCCGCGTGAAACAGCTCATCCAGAATTGTTTTATACCCAGCCTCAAGTGAATATCGTCAAGGAACGACAAGTCCGTGAGCCAATCGTTCAAGCAAAGCTGAATCTAGCTTATCAGACAAATGTGTATTATGATGAGCCAGAACGTTTTGCGCTAATGGTCTTCAACGGTTTATTTGGCGGGTTTCCTCACTCCAAACTGTTCATGAATGTGAGAGAGAAAGAAAGTCTAGCTTATTATGCCTCTAGCAGTGTGGATACATTCCGAGGGTTCATGAGTGTCCAGACCGGTATCGATGAAAAAAACCGAAATCAAGTACTTCGCCTGATTCACGAGCAATTAGAAAGCTTGCGAAACGGTGAAATAACAGATTTGGAACTAGCTCAGACAAAAGCGATGCTAAGAAACCAATACCTGCTTTCTCTAGACTCTCCGCAAGCGGCAATCGAAGCTTCTTTTTTAGACAGCTGGCTGCCGGAAACAAAATTATCTGATGAAGAATGGTTGAAACGTATGGAGAGTGTAACGATCAAAGAGATACAACAAGTAGCTGAGCAAATCGAATTGCAAGCAATCTTCTTTTTATCAGGAGGAAATGCAAATGAATAAAACAGAATATGAGCAAATCAATGAAACGCTTTATCATGAAGTACTGCCAAACGGTTTGACCGTGTATTTGTTACCTAAAAACGACTATCACAAGACATATGGTTTGTTCAGTACGAATTATGGTTCGATCGATAACGAATTTATTCCCTATGGTGAAAAAGAAAAAGTGAAAGTCCCAGATGGCATCGCTCATTTCTTAGAACACAAGCTGTTTGAAAAAGAAGACGGCGATGTTTTTCAATTATTTGGACAGCAAGGTGCTTCCGCTAATGCTTTCACGAGTTTCACGAAAACTAGTTACCTGTTCTCTACGACTGATCAGGTAGAAAAGAATCTGACGACACTGATCGACTTCGTACAAGCACCTTACTTTACAGAAGAAACTGTAAACAAGGAAAAAGGAATCATCGGTCAGGAAATCCAAATGTATGAAGACGACCCTAACTGGCGGATGTTTTTTGGTATACTAAATAACTTGTATCCTGCACACCCGTTGCATATCGATATTGCGGGCACGGTTGAAAGTATCGACAAAATCACAGCTCAAGACTTGTATACGTGCTATCGGACGTTTTATCAGCCAAGCAATATGGTTTTATTTGTAGTTGGTAAGATGGAGCCTGAGAAATTGATGAAACTTATTCGGGAAAACCAAGAAGCAAAAAATTTCCCGCCAAAGCAAGAAATTGTACGGTATTTCCCAGAAAACACAAAAGAAATCATCAAACAAAGTGCATTGGAAGCAGCCATTACACGAGATAAATTTGTACTTGGTATTAAAGGATTAGACACATTGCCGCAAGAAGGAACAGAACTACTACGTTATAAAACAGCTATCAATCTGTTGTTCCAAATGATTTTAGGTAATACTTCTCGAAACTATCTAGCTATGTACAATCAAGGAATTATCGATGACAGCTTTGGTTTTGAATTCAGCTTGGATCGTGAATTTCACTTTGCGGACTTCAGCGGAGATACGGATGAACCAGAGAAAGCAGCAGAAAAAGTCAAAGAAATCATTCTTGGATTCGCTGATGATCCTGAAGTGTCAGAAATGAATCTCGATTTGCTGAAGAAGAAAATGCTTGGACAATATTTCCAATCATTGAATTCAATCGAATATATTGCTAATCAATTTACGCAAAGTTTATTTGGTGATCGAACATTATTTGATCTTCCTGAAATCATCGATTCGATCCAAATGAAAGACGTACTGGCAGCTGGAGAAGCATTTATAAGTGAAGAGGCCTTCAGTGAGTTTTATATGAGACCAAAATAAACCAGTATTTTATGGAGAAAAGTCTTAAATTTCGTTTTAGACTTGTAGCAGGAACCTCCTCCAAAACCAGCTTTTATGGTATTCTTAGATGTGTTGGAAATATTAATGAGAAAATAAAACAAATCATGCTCTCTTTTAATCAACTTATATTAAAATAAAATCAAACGAAGTAATCAAAGAGGTTGTGACAGAAGTGGTCAGCTTCAAGAAATAAGAAGGAATTTATGAAAATTGCTTCTCAAATTTTTGTGATATTTCGGCTTATTGCCGAAGAAGCTACTTCTGGAACGCCGTTTATACGGAAAAAGGAGCTGTGACACGACTTTTGTCACAGCCACCAAACATAACGTCTTTCGTTGCAACAGCAGATGCTTCGGAGAATCAAACAGACTGGAGAAGATGAACGAGTGGCTTTTGAAACCATCGGAGAAAAATTACGGCAAGCACGCCTGAATAAAAAGATATCTTTAGATGAATTACAGCAGATTACAAAAATTCAAAAACGTTATTTGGAAGCAATCGACAATGATGATTTTGATCAATTGCCTGGTAAGTTTTACGTACGGGCGTTTATTAGGCAATACGCTGAAGCTGTAGGAGAAGATGGAGACCATTTAGTCGATGTTTTTGATGGAAAAAGCAAATTGACAGGATCGGTCCCTGAACGTCCGCAGCCTGAAACAGTAAGTACTTCCAGAAAAGCAATACATCAAGAAGAATCGCATCCAAGTCGTTTTTGGACAAGTCTTCCTGTCATTTTATTAGGATTGGTTGCTTTGGCGATCGTCGTTGTCGTAGGCTATATGACTTGGCAAGATCGTCAAGCTGATCCAATAATCGGCGATACAGCTTCTTCGCTCAAAGTAGAAGGATCAGTCGAGGAGTCCTCTTCCTCAGAGAAAAGCACGCAGACCCAAGAGTCTTCTACAGTAGAGTCAACAACAGAATCAAGTGAAGAAAAGAAAATGGCAATAGCTGCAGGAGAGGATTCCGGTAGTGCCATCGCAGTAAATATTACAGATGCTACCAAGCCTGTCACTCTTGAGTTTACCGCTGTCAATCGTGTGTGGATCGGTGTGCTAGTAGACAATGCTTATGTTTATCAAGGCACACTGGCAGCAAATGAAACACAAAGTACCGTGTTACCGGAAACAGCGGCCAATGCGACCATTACGATCGGTGCAGCAAGCAATGCGACGATCAAAGCGAATGGAGAATCCGTACCATTTAATCCAGGGGAAAACAATCAGAGTCCTAAAAATGTGAACCTGACTCTCCAATATGTAGAGTGATCGTATAAATGAGTTTATTCATCTATTTACTTGTAGGCATAAAAAAGAAGGATCGTGACAAACCTGTGTCGCGGTCCTTCTTCGTTATTTCCAAAAGATCAATTTCAATAAAAATGCTCCGTTGAATAAATTCGTTCGGAAAAGTAAATAATATCGGTGGAAACTTCGCGGATAGTCACGTAGAATAGGGAAGAAAGGAGTCGATAATGTGAATTTACCAAATAAATTAACTGTACTTAGAATTTGTATGATCCCGATTTTCATTTTGGTTGTAGGATTACCGTTAGATTGGGGACAACTTAACGTAGGGGACACCACACTGGCTGTTACGCAGCTAGTAGGCGCAGTTATTTTTGCATTAGCCAGCATCACAGACTGGTTAGACGGAAAAATTGCCCGTGCACGAGGTCTTGTCACTAACTTTGGCAAGTTTGCGGACCCACTGGCAGATAAAATGCTAGTTATGACCGCTTTTATCATGTTGGTTGACCAGGGAAAGGCCCCAGGTTGGGTAGTCGCGATTATTGTCTGCCGCGAATTAGCCGTCACAGGCTTACGTTTACTACTTGTCGAACATGGAGAAGTCATGGCTGCTGCTTGGCCGGGAAAAGTCAAGACGGCTACACAAATGGTTGCTATTATCTTGCTGTTTATCAATAATATCCCATTCAATCTGATCGGTATTCCAGTAGACCAAATCATGCTTTATGCTTGTCTGATCTTTACTATCTATTCAGGTGCGGATTACTTCATCAAAAATAGCGGCGTGTTCAAAGGATCAATGTAGGTATTGTTTTGTGGATGGTCAGATTCGTCGGTTCTTGATAAAGCGAAAATAATTTGATCATATAATGAAAAAAGAACTGGGGAGAGGCTGGTCCATGGATCAGCCTTGCCCTCTTTTTAAATAAAAAAATATATAAGTACAGCGTATACTATATAAGGGAGCGGGAAGTAATGAAAGCAGAAATAATAGCTGTCGGAACAGAACTTTTACTAGGACAAGTCGTGAATACGAATGCCACTTTCTTGTCAGAACAGCTAGCTGATCTAGGTATCGAAGTTTATTATCAGACAGTCGTAGGAGATAATCAGCAGCGTTTAGAAGAGTTGATTGCTCTAGCTGAAACAAGAAGTGAACTCATACTCTTATGTGGCGGATTAGGGCCGACAGAAGATGACCTGACAAAAGAAGCAACTGCGGCTCACCTCGGTAAGTCTCTCATACAAAATACGGAAGGATACAAAAAATTATTGGCATATTTTGAAACAACCCATCGAAAAATGACCAAAAACAATCTGCAACAGTCTCAAATCATCGAAGGCGGGGTTCCTCTACCAAATCGTACAGGGCTTGCTTTAGGGACTTTTTATCAAACAGATACACATGCATATATCCTTCTTCCCGGTCCGCCTAATGAGTTGAAACCAATGTTTGTGGAACAAGTACGTCCTTTACTAGAGGAACGTTTTCCTTCTGAAGAAAAACTGATTTCTAAAGTTTTGCGCTTTTATGGGATTGGTGAATCGCGACTGGTCACTGAACTAAAAGATCTGATCGAGACACAGATCAATCCAACGATCGCTCCTTATGCCAAACCAAATGAAGTGACATTGCGTCTAACAGTGAAAACAAAGGATGTTCAGGCAGGAAATCAAGCTCTTTTAGCATTGGAAGAAAAGATTCAAGAACGAGTAGGAGAATATTTTTATGGATATGGCGATGATAATTCGTTAGCAAAAGTCGTAGTGGAACTGCTGAAAGAAAACAAGCAGACTGTAACAGCGGCGGAAAGCTTGACAGCCGGTGCCTTCCAAGCCGCATTGGGCGATATTGCTGGTGTATCTGAAGTATTTCCAGGCGGCTTCGTTACCTACTCGTTCCAAACAAAAGCTGGTTTTCTGGAGATTGATCCGGAGCTATTAGCAAAATATGGAACAGTCAGCAAAGAATGTGTGGAGCAGATGGCCATTCAAGCACGTGAGATAGCAAGAACAGATTACAGTGTAGCTTTCACCGGAGTGGCTGGACCGGACATGTTAGAAGGTCACCCTGCAGGAACAGTATGGATCGCAATTTCATCTAAAGATGGCGTGGTTTCAGAAAAATATCACTTTGCCAGAGACCGTGCGGCTATCAGATATAATGCGGTTATGCAAGGATTTGATCTTTTGAGAAAACAGCTTTTAAGAAAATGATAAATGCGAATATTTGTTCGGTTTTTTCTTGCTTTTTATTACTAAAAACGATATGATAAGGATAATGAAATGTTGCTCTGATTTGTAAATATAAGGAGGATTATCGTATTGGCAGATGATCGTAAAGCAGCCTTAGATGCTGCACTGAAAAAAATTGAAAAGAGCTATGGTAAAGGCTCTATTATGAAATTGGGCGAAAAAATCGACCAACAAATCTCTACAATTCCAAGTGGCTCTCTTGCGTTAGATGTCGCTTTAGGTGTCGGCGGTTACCCCCGTGGACGTATCATCGAAGTATATGGACCTGAAAGTTCAGGTAAAACAACAGTGGCGCTACACGCTATTGCAGAAGTACAAAAAAATGGCGGAACGGCCGCTTTCATTGATGCTGAGCATGCGTTAGATCCGCAATATGCACAAAAATTAGGTGTGAATATCGATGAACTACTTCTTTCACAGCCTGATACAGGAGAACAAGGTCTGGAGATCGCTGATGCTTTAGTATCAAGTGGGGCTGTAGATATCGTAGTAGTCGATTCAGTTGCTGCTTTAGTTCCACGAGCAGAAATCGACGGCGAAATGGGTGACTCACATGTCGGGTTACAAGCACGTTTGATGTCTCAAGCATTGCGTAAACTCTCTGGTTCGATCAACAAAACAAAAACAATCGCTATTTTCATCAACCAAATCCGTGAAAAAGTAGGCGTGATGTTTGGGAATCCAGAAATCACTCCTGGAGGACGCGCATTGAAATTCTACGCAACGATCCGTTTAGAAGTACGTCGTGCAGAACAATTGAAACAAGGAACAGATATTGTTGGTAACCGTACAAAGATCAAAGTCGTAAAAAACAAAGTAGCACCTCCTTTCAAAATCGCTGAAGTAGATGTCATGTATGGTTTAGGGATCTCACAAGAAGGAGAACTTCTAGACATGGCAGTAGAAAAAGACATCGTTGATAAAAGCGGTGCTTGGTACTCTTATAAAGAAGATCGGATTGGTCAAGGACGAGAAAATGCTAAAATCTATATGGCTAATCATCCTGAAATGATGGCAGAAGTTTCTGCTCTAGTTAGAGCAGCTTATGGCATTGGTGAAGAAGTGGCTGTCCCAGAAGATACAAAAGGCCAAGAAGAATTACCTTTAGAAGAAGAATAATAAACAACATAAATAAAAACGGCTGGTCTGAAGAGTAGATACTCTCCTTGACCTGCCGTTTTTTTATTGAATAAAGAACAAAGAAATCTTGAGCTATTTAATCATACGAGTAGCTACATAAAACAAAAAATATCTATTCGACTACAAAAAGTAATTTAGTGAAAAAGTTTCTCAACTTAAAGGTTTACTTATATGAAACTAGTGTCATTTATTCTAAAAACCACCGTTTAATGAATGAACGGAAAGCCGTTTCTTTGTTTATTTAAAGTTGACACTACGGGGTACAAACATTAGAATAAAGTTGTGCATGTTTTTTGTACACATATATGCGAAGATGCATATTGACAAGTTTAGAATAATTTATCATAGAAGCTGTATAGATGATAAAAATGAAAAAGATAGTATGGAGGTGGATTTTATGGTATTCAACATTCTCCTCGCTATCATCGGTTTAATTGTCGGTCTTGGTTTAGGGTTTATGGTCGCAAAGTCACGTCACGAGAAAGAAATAGCTGGTGCACAATCATCAGCTGCTGGGATCATCGATAGTGCAAAGAAAGAAGCAGAAACTCTAAAAAAAGAAGCATTGTTAGAAGCTAAGGAAGAAAATCAGAAATACCGTTCTGAAGTTGAAAGTGAGCTGAGAGAGAGTAAGTTAGAATTAAAATCTCAAGAGAATCGTTTGATTCAACGCGAACAAACGCTGAATCGTAAAGATGACTCGTTAGAAAAACGCGAGAACTCACTTGAAAGTAAAGAAGAAGCACTTAGTTCAAAACAGCAATTAATTGAAGAGCGAGAAAAAGACGTTGAAAAAATGATTGAAGATCAACAAAAAGAACTAGAAAAAATTGCTGGTTTATCAAAAGAGGACGCACGAGATGTCATCATGAAATCGACTGAAGAAGAGCTGAATCATGAGTTAACTCTAATGGTAAAAGAATCTGAACAGCGTGCCAAAGAAGAAGCAGATCGCAAAGCGAAAAACTTATTATCATTAGCGATTCAACGCTGCGCAGCAGATCAAGTTTCAGAAACGACTGTTTCAGTCGTTACCCTTCCGAATGATGAAATGAAAGGTCGTATCATTGGACGAGAAGGTCGTAATATTCGAACACTTGAGACGCTGACTGGTATTGATTTGATCATCGATGACACACCTGAAGCAGTTGTTCTTTCCGGATTTGATCCAATCCGAAGAGAAATCGCACGAATGACCTTGGAAAAACTGATACAAGATGGACGAATCCATCCAGCACGAATCGAAGAAATGGTCGAGAAATCTCGTAAAGAAATGGATGAACGTATTCGTGAATACGGGGAAGAAGCAGCATTTGAAGTCGGTGCCCATACACTTCATCCAGATCTAATCAAGATCATCGGACGTCTGAGATTCAGAACTAGTTACGGACAAAACGTCTTGAAGCATTCGGTCGAAGTTGCAAAATTAGCTGGTATCTTAGCAGCAGAACTTGGCGAAGATATCCAATTAGCAAAACGTGCCGGATTGCTCCATGATATTGGAAAAGCACTTGACCATGAGATTGAAGGATCTCACGTTGAGATCGGTGCGGAATTAGCTGCCAAGTACAAAGAAAACCCAGTAGTCATCAACGCAATCGCTTCTCACCATGGCGATGTGGAAGCGACTTCTGTTATCTCTGTCCTTGTAGCTGCAGCAGACGCGCTTTCTGCAGCAAGACCTGGTGCGCGAAGTGAATCATTGGAAAACTACATCCGTCGTTTAAGAAGTCTGGAAAATATTTCGAACAGCTTCGCCGGTGTAGAATCAAGTTACGCAGTTCAAGCTGGACGCGAAGTTCGGGTAATGGTCAAACCAGAAGAAATCTCGGATCTGGACGCTGTTCGTTTAGTACGCGATATTCGTAAACGAATCGAAGAAGAGCTGGATTATCCTGGACATATCAAAGTAATCGTTATTCGGGAAACTCGCGCAACTGATTATGCTAAATAAGAGTAAACAAAAAAGAAGAGTCGCGGCAAAAGCCGCAGCTCTTCTTTTTTTGTAAGGCACGAAAAAACATTGCTATTATTATTATTTATTCAACATCTCAAGATCTTTCTCGATCGTCGTATTGATTCCTTTGATGATTGCTGGGATGAATCCTGCTTCTTCTAGGGCAACTACACCGGCAACGGTCGTACCACCAGGAGAAGAAACTTGGTCTACAAGTTCCCATGGATTTTTATCACTTGAAAGGAATTTTTGACAAGAACCCATGATTGCTTTTGCAGCAATTTCAGTTGCTGTTTGTTTGGACAAACCATTTAATACACCAGTCCGTCCCATCGCATCGATCAGCATATAAATGAATGCGGGCGAGCTGCCAGCAAGGCCGATGAATGTACTGAAATCTGCTTCTGCTAAAGGATAGACGCTACCGATTGCTTCAAAAATTATCGTGGCTTGTTGAAGCTGTTCATCCGTGGCAGCTTCATTTTTGCAAATCGCAGAAACGCCTGCTCCTACGCTGACATTGACATTCGGCATCACACGTACGATGGAGGCCTGAGGATCTTCAAGCGCTGTTTCTAAATCTGTTAATGATTTTCCTGAAGCAATAGAAATGAATAAGACCTTCTGGCTGTATTCTTTTAGTTCTTTCAATACTTTTTCAATGATTTTTGGTTTTACGGCTAAAAGAACGATATCTGATTTTGATGCAACTTCCTGGTTGCTTTTGCACGCATGGACGCCAGTTTCAGCAGCGAATGTTTGTGCATTTTCAAAATGACCACTGGAAACGAACACTTCTTCTTTCGAGACTGTTCCTGTTTTCAATAAACCATCAATAATAGCTTGTGCCATATTCCCTGTACCGATAAATCCTACTTTCATGTTATCCTCTCCTTTAGCATTAGGATATCTTTCTTTTTCTATGATCGCAAGCAAAGAACAGGTCTAAAGTGGAAAAATTAAAATAAATAAGATAACATTGGGGTATAACACAAAAGTATACAAGTTAGGAATGGGAAAATGTGAAAAATAAACGATACTTGATGCTGCAATGGATAAAGGAACATAGTCTGATTTTAAAATTGATTTTTTTCGGCTCCGTGTTAGTCTTTGTGGCAAATCAAGTCGCAAATATTGCTAATGGCATGAGTTGGCAAGATATTTGGCAAAGGATGGGACAACAAAGCCATATGACGATCCTGCTCATGATTCTGGCTGGACTGCTGGGTGTCATTCCGATGTTGTTGTATGATTGGGTGACGATCAGAGTCTTAGAAAAACAAGGAAAACCAAAAATGGAAAGAAAAGAGTTTCTTCTTGCTGCGTGGGTAACAAACACGCTCAACAATCTCGCCGGTTTTGGTGGTGTGGTAGGAGCAAGTCTTCGGGCTAGTTTTTATGGAAAGCAGACAAATAGGAAAATGGTGTTAGTGACTGTTTCAAAAGTCGCACTATTTATGCTGACTGGTTTGTCTGTATGGTCATTTCTTACATTTATTGATGTCTTTTTTATTCAGTCAGAAAGTATTTTTCGGAGCTATTGGATCTGGCTTTTCGGCGGTAGTTTTTTAGCGCCAGTCATTTTCTTTTTTGCTTACCTAAAGAGAAAGACCTTGTTCTCTGAGTTTTATCTAAAAGGCTTGCTTGGTCTGCTACTGGCATCCTTTGGACAATGGACGGGGGCACTTGCAGTATTTCTGACTATCGGCAAGTTGATGAGAATAGATATTTCCATGTTTTCGATCTATCCTATGTTCATGATTGCGACGCTGATAGGAATGTTGACAATGGTCCCAGGTGGAATGGGGACTTTTGATGTTTTGATGATCTTAGGAATGAGTCAATTGTCTGTTCGGCAAGACGTAGCAGTAGTTTGGTTGTTATATTATCGGTTGTTTTATTATGTCCTGCCTTTTTTGACGGGACTTCTATTGTTCATCACACATACAGGAGTCAAAATCAATCGATTTTTAGATAATATACCGCGATTATTTTTCCAAAAGGTTGCGCATATCGTGCTCGTAAGTGCTGTATATTTTGCAGGGATCATGATGGTACTCCTGTCAACGATCACTAATCTGTCTGCAATCAGTCGGCTGTTTCAGGTATTATTGCCGTTCTCGTTCAACTTTTTAGACCAGACATTGAACCTATTAGTGGGCTTTTTATTGCTCGGTCTTGCTCGAGCGCTTTCAGTAAAAGTCAAAAAGGCATTTCTACCTACGATCGCTTTACTAGCTTTTGGTATTTTAAATACGATCACACGTACATTATCTTGGCAATTGTTATTGGTATATGTCTTGATTCTATTGGCTGTGTGGTTATCTAGAAAAGAATTTTATCGAACAAAATTCGTTTATTCTTGGGGAGCTATACTCTTTGATGCTAGCTTGTTCGGTTTCTTGTTTATTGTTTACGCAATTGCGGGTTATCATAGTGGACGCTTTTTAGTTGGACGGATAACAGGTAACCATTTTATTTTGTTTCCTTCAGATGATGTGTGGTTCTCAGGGCTCATTGGTTTGGGCATCTCATTGCTAGCTTTAGTGGCGCTTTATCAATACTTAGCAGAAGATCCTACGACGCTTGGCAGTGAGTACGAAAAAGAACGTTTTGACCGTTTATTGGAAACATACGGAGGCACAGCTACAAGCCATCAGCTTCGCTTGCCAGGATACAGTTATTTTTATTACCAAAAAGATGACCAAGACCAAGTCGTTTTTGGTTATCAAATCAAAGGGAACAAATGCTTTGTTTTAGGAGATCCAATTGGTAATCCCAAAATGATGCGGGCAGCAACGAATCAGTTCATGAAACGAGCAGATTGTTTAGGTTATCAGCTTGCTTTTTATAAGATATCAGAAAGCTACGTAGTGATGCTTCACGAATTGGGCTTTCATTTCACGAAAGTAGGTGAAGCAGGAATTGTTGATCTAGCGACAGAAGACTTGTCTCGGCTGAGTCAACAACTTGAATATCAACGTTTGATGAAAGAAGGATACCATTTCACTTGGTATGACCAACTACCAGAAGAATTACATCAAGCTGTAAATGAAGTTTCACAAAAATGGCTTCACGGGGCACGAGAAAAATACTTTTCTGTGGGACGATTCGATGAATCCTATGTATTGTCTAGTGGCGTCGGTATTGTCCGTAAAGATCAAAAAGTCGTGGGCTTCATCACCGCTCAACCGATGACGAAGGAGCAAGCGGGGTATGATTTGTTGCGAATCTTGCCTGAAGAGCCTGAAGAATTAGCGGATTATCTATTAGCTAATTTGTTCATTGTATACGAGAAAATGGGCTATCTGGAAGCAAATCTGGGATTAGCTCCTTTAGCAAATGTTGGAGAAACAGATTTTTCTTTCTTTCAAGAAAAAGTCATGCATATCGTATATAATTATGGTAATTTTTTCTATTCTTTCCAGTCTGCTTATGAAAAGAAATTGAAATATGTCGATCATTGGGAAGGTCGCTACTTTGCATATCGGAAAGGAAGTAATTTCGGATTTGCTACCATGCAGCTGCTCAGTCTGATAGGGAAAGAAAAAGGAAATGTGCCGAGTTTGGCAGAAGAAGTGCTCACAGAATTATAAGAATCACTAGAGTTTATTTGGATTATGAAGAGAAAATTCTATGAAAGCTGTTGAAACGATGACAAAATCAACAGCTAGGCGGACATAAGCTATACTTTTATTTTTCCCTATGATAGAATACTTGCGACTTAGACTTTTCGAATGGGTGAGAGGATGGAATTGATTGAAAAAGCGCCAGCCAAGATAAATTTAGGACTGGATGTATTATATAGACGGCAAGATGGGTATCATGAGTTGGAAATGGTGATGTCGAGCGTAGACTTGGCAGATCATCTATTTTTTGAAGAAATAGCAGAAGACAAAATCATTGTAGAAACAAATAAAGCATTTTTACCGGTAGATGAGCGTAACAATGTTTATCAAGCTGCTTTATTATTAAAAAACAAATACAATATCAAAACCGGTGTCAAGATCTTTGTTAAGAAGAATATTCCAGTAGCCGCTGGATTAGGCGGAGGAAGTACAGACTGTGCAGCTGCTTTAAGAGGGATCAACCAATTATGGAATCTAGGTTGTTCATTAGAAGAGCTAGCAGAGATCGGTTTGGAAGTTGGTACAGACGTTCCTTACTGTGTATATGGAAGTACGGCTTTTGTCGGAGGTAAAGGGGAAGAAATCCAAGTATTACCTTCTATGCCGCAGTGCTGGGTTGTGTTGGTCAAACCAAGAATGAGTGTTTCCACACGTACAGTGTTTAGGGAAGTAGATACGCAAGCTATCCAACATCAAGATATCCACGGACTTGTTGAAGCCATCCGAGAGCAAGATTATCAGCAGATGATCAAAAAAATGGGAAACAGTTTAGAAGATGTCACGGGAAACCGGCATCCAGTCATCCATCAAATCAAAGAGCGTATGGTCAAGTACGGAGCAGATGCTGCATTGATGAGTGGAAGCGGACCAACCGTTTTTGCCTTGTGCCAACATTATTCAAGAGCGCAGAGAGTATATAATGGGTTAAAGGGTTTTTGTGAAGAAGTTTATTTAGTACGAACCTTGCAATAAAAATAGAAGAAGTAAAACAGGTAAGGAAAGACTGAGGAGTCCTAAAATGGGATTCTTCAGTTTTTTTATTGTAATGAACAGCTTAAACATGAGTGTTAACTCATCCATTTTACGATTTAATCAGAATATCCACGTTTAAATCAGAAATTGATGGATTTCTATTGACGGCGTTTTTTTATTTTGATACATTAGTTCACGTTGGTAAATCGTAAAATTACGATTTGTTTATTTGAAAGGAGCATATAGATGAAAAAATATCTTTTGACAGCTACGGTAATGATAGGTGCTTTATTGTTTGCAGCATGTGGAAATACGAATAAGGAAGCAGATAAAAAAGAAGACTTGACGATCGTTACGACATTTTATCCGATGTATGATTTTACAAAAGAAATCGTAGGGAACGAAGGAAACGTGAAACTTTTGATCCCTGCCGGAACGGAGCCTCATGATTTTGAACCAAGCGCAAAAGAAAGAGCAGAAATTTCCGATGCAGATGTTTTCGTGTATAATAGTTCAGACATGGAATTTTTCGTGGATTCGTTGAAGGATTCAGTGGACAGCAAACAGACCTTGATGATCGAAGCAGCTAAAGGAATTGACCGCTTAGAATCTCAAGAAGCAGATGAACACGAAGAATCAGAAGAAGGACATGATCATGCGCATGAATATGATCCCCATGTTTGGCTCGATCCGGTATTAGCTATAAAAGAAGTCAGAACAATTGCTGGAGAATTAGGCGAAAAATATCCAGATAAAAAGGAAATATTTACGAAGAATGCTGATGCTTATATCAAAAAGCTTGAAGCACTGGATCAAAAATACTCCGAAGAACTCAAAAATGCGACAAACCGCACATTCGTCACTCAGCATGCTGCTTTTGCTTATTTAGCGAATCAATACAACTTAGAACAAGTGGCGATTTCAGGTGTTTCGCCAGATCAGGAACCAACACCAAGCCGCTTAGCTGAACTAAAAGAATTTGTGAAGAAAAACAACATCAAAGTGATTTACTTTGAAGAAAATGCCTCTTCGAAGGTGGCAGAGACATTATCGAATGAAACGGGTGTGAAGTTAGAGGTGTTGAATCCTTTAGAAAGCTTGACCAATGAACAAATCAAAGCAGGCGAAAATTATATTTCTGTCATGGAAAAAAATCTGGAAGCTTTAAAAGAAAGTATCAATTAAGTCTAGAATGGAGGTTATAAGGTGCGTTACATCGAAATATCTGATTTGACCTTTTATTATGATGATGAACCAGTACTAGAAGATGTCTCCTATCATGTAGACGCGGGTGAATTTGTCATTTTGACTGGAGAAAATGGAGCAGCCAAGTCAACCTTGGTGAAAGCATCGTTAGGATTACTGAAACCTTCAAAAGGAACGATAAAGATTGCTGAGAAAAATCAAGAGGGAAAAAAATTAAGTATCGGCTATATTCCCCAACAAGTTGCATCTTTCAATGCAGGTTTTCCAAGTACGGTGATCGAATTAGTCCGATCAGGAAGATACCCAAGAGGCCGCTGGTTCAAGCGTCTCTCTGAAAAAGATCATCAACATGTACAGCGGGCTCTAGAAGCTGTTGGGATGTGGGATATGCGAAACCGGCGGATAGGTGAATTGTCTGGCGGACAAAAGCAGCGGATCAGCTTAGCACGTATTTTTGCTACTGATCCTGACTTATTTGTCCTTGATGAGCCAACAACAGGAATGGATGAAGAGTCTCGAAATGAGTTTTATCGCCTTCTTCGACATAGTGCCCATGTCCATGGGAAATCAGTTCTAATGATCACTCATGATCATGAAGATATCAAACAGTATGCGGACAGACAGATCCGACTGGTGAGAAAGGAGGATTCTCAATGGCGTTGCTTTCATATGAATTCATGAGAAGAGCTTTTCTTGCGGCTATCTTCATAGCGGGGATCGCCCCGATGCTAGGTGTGTTTTTAGTGATCAGAAGACAATCGCTGATGGCTGATACACTTTCTCATGTCTCTTTAGCAGGGGTAGCGTTAGGATTCTTTTTGAACCTTAATCCTACACTTACGACCATGCTAGTCGTTGTGCTAGCAGCTGTGATATTGGAATATCTGCGAACGATCTACCGAACCTATTCGGAAATCTCCATTGCCATTTTAATGGCTGGCGGTTTAGCGCTAGCTTTAGTATTAATGAATCTGAGTGGCGGGAATTCTGCAACAAGCATCCAATCTTATCTGTTTGGTTCGATCGTGACCATTACTTGGGAGCAAGTCATCTTTTTAGGAATCTTATTCGTTGCGATCGGTATATTGTTCTTTTTATTCAAACGTCCGATGTATGTTCTGACTTTTGATGAGGATACCGCCCATGTGGATGGATTACCCGTTCATTTGATGTCAATGATGTTCAATGTGATTACTGGTGTAGCTATTGCTGTGATGATCCCGATTGCCGGTGCACTTTTGATATCCGCAATCATGGTTCTTCCTGCAGCAATCGGTATGCGGTTAGGCAAAAGTTTCAATGTTGTGATTGCTATCAGTGTTTGTGTCGGATTTCTAGGGATGCTGTCAGGATTGACTAGCTCGTTTTATCTAGATACCCCTCCAGGAGCAACAATCACATTAGTCTTTATTGCTTTGTTCCTGATTGTAAATATCATCAAACGAATATTGGTTGCCTTTAGAAGAAAAAATAACTGAATGATAAAGAAAAGAAGCCTGATAAAAACGAAAAATTTTTTATAGGCTTCTTTTTATTTTAATAAATACCGAACTATTTTCTTATTTTTTCATAAAATGCTCGAATTTTTGAAGAAAAACTTATATAATGTAAAACGATAAAATTTCTTAAAAGGAGTTGGAATAGGTGAAAGTACGTCGCAGTGAACGTCTGGTTGACATGACACAGTATTTATTGAATCACCCGCATGAATTGATTTCCTTAACAAGCTTTGCCGAACGTTATGAATCTGCTAAATCTTCCATCAGTGAAGATTTGGGAATCATCAAGAAAACATTTAAAGAACGAGGGTATGGTACCTTGGAAACAATCCCAGGTGCTGCAGGTGGTGTATTGTTCATCCCTGAAATTTCATATGAAGAGGCGAAAAAATATATTGAATCTCTAGCAGAACGTCTATCAGAACAAGATCGTCTGCTTCCAGGAGGATATGTTTATCTCTCTGATTTGTTAGGAGAACCTGAACTGCTGCGTCAAGTTGGGAGAATCATTGCTTCTAAATACCTTGGTGAAAAAATCGATGCTGTAATGACTGTAGCCACAAAAGGCGTACCTATTGCCCAAGCTGTGTCCTATTATCTGAATGCACCATTCGTTATTGTACGCCGAGACTCAAAAATAACAGAAGGATCAACAGTAAGTGTCAACTATGTGTCCGGTTCTTCTGAAAGAATTGAAAAAATGGAATTGTCTAAGAGAAGCTTGAAACGTGGTTCACGTGTCCTTGTAGTGGATGATTTCATGAAAGGCGGCGGAACAGTCAACGGAATGAAGAGCTTGATCGAAGAATTCGAATCAGAACTTGTTGGCATCACTGTATTTGCCGAATCGAAATTCAACGGACATCGCGCTATCGATGATTATACGTCACTGCTTTATGTCAAAGATGTAGATACTCAAACGAAAAACATCACAGTTGTGCCGGGAAATTATTTTTCAGAATAAGAGGTTGTGAAAAAGCCGCTTAGTTTCGAGTAGTAAGAAAAATTTTGTGAAAATGGCTTTCCACATTTTTTCATAAATTTGGCTTAATACCGAGAAACTGGCTTTTGAACACCGTTTATACCAAGAGGTCGTAAGCCTACCGTTTAACTCTAAGTCACAAGAAACGATTTCAAAAAACAGCTTTTCATGTTTTATGAGTAGTGTGACTTGTGACTGAGGGGTTGGTAGGAGAGCACCGGTTACCCAATAGATAGGCCCTTTATGGTCTATCTATTTTTTTATCCAAAGAACACCGTGGTGAAAGAAAATCACTTGTTTTGTTGAAAAAATGGGTATACT
Organism: Enterococcus sp. C76; assembly: GCF_040886985.1. Taxonomy (NCBI): domain Bacteria; kingdom Bacillati; phylum Bacillota; class Bacilli; order Lactobacillales; family Enterococcaceae; genus Enterococcus; species Enterococcus sp. C76. The sequence goes on from NZ_JBFOEY010000006.1 coordinate 162,805, forward strand.
GGGATAAACTGAAATCAGCAAACTATATTTAGGAGTGACGCAGTTGGACGCACGTTATGCAATTATTTTGGCGGCAGGGAAAGGTACCCGCATGAAGTCAAAATTATATAAAGTTTTACATCCCGTCTCTGGTAAACCTATGGTAGAACATATCATCAATCGGGTCAGTGAAACGAAACCAGATGAAGTGATTACCATCGTTGGACACGGAGCAGAACAAGTCAAAGCACAACTAGGAGAGCGCAGTAAATATGCGTTACAGGCGGAGCAATTGGGAACAGGACATGCTGTTTTGCAAGCCGCTTCTTTCTTGGAAGGAAAAAAAGGAACGACGTTAGTTATCAGTGGCGATACACCATTATTGACTACTGAAACGCTGAACAATCTTTTTGAATATCACCAAGGAAAAAATGCAAGTGCGACGATCTTGACGGCACAAGCAGAAAACCCAACAGGATATGGTCGGATCATTCGTGATCATATTGGGATCGTAGAAAAAATCGTGGAACAAAAAGACGCAACACCAGAAGAAGCACTTGTACAAGAAATCAATACAGGAACATACTGTTTTGACAACGAAGCTTTGTTCGATGCGTTAAGCAAAGTCGGAACAAACAATGCTCAAGGTGAATACTATCTGACAGATATCATCGAAATATTAAAAGAAGAAGGCAATACAGTTGCTGCTTATCAAACAGATGATTTCGAAGAATCAATGGGAGTCAATGATCGGATCGCGTTAGCTAAAGCAAATGAGATCATGAGAAAGCGGATCAACCAGATGCATATGGTCAATGGCGTAAGCTTTGTCGATTCAGCAACGACATACATCGATGCAGGCGTAGAGATTGGTCCAGACACATTGATCGAAGCAGGTGTACAAATCCAAGGCAATACAGTCATCGGTTCTGATTGTGTCATCGGGGCACATTCAAAAATCGTAGACAGTAGGATTGAGGATCACGTCGTCATTGAAAACTCAGTCATTGAAAGCAGCCATGTCAAGAAACATGCAGATGTGGGACCTTATGCACATTTACGACCAAAAGCTGAAATTGGCGAAAACGTCCATATCGGAAACTTTGTGGAAGTGAAAAATGCTCAAATCGGCAAAGGAACGAAAGTCGGTCACTTGACTTATGTTGGTGATGCTACGTTGGGAGAAGAAATCAATGTCGGATGTGGTGTTGTCTTCGTCAACTATGATGGAAAGAACAAGCATCATACGACTGTCGGCGACCACAGCTTTATTGGTTCTAGCACGAATATCATCGGACCTGTCGAGGTAGCTAAAAACAGTTCGATTGCTGCCGGGTCAACAATTACAGACGATATTCCAGAATATGCGCTGGCAATTGCGAGAGCAAGACAAGTCAATAAAGAAGGATATGCAAAAAAACTCCCTTATCTAAACTAAGACTTTTGCAAAATCACTTGATTTATTTAAAAAATATGACTACTATTTATTAGGTAGAATTCTAGAGTTGTGAAAAAGAAAGTGGAGGTCCCCATGTCAAAACATTACTTTGACCCAAGATTAAAAATTTTTGCGTTAAATTCCAATCGCCCATTAGCAGAGAAAATTGCAGCAGCAGTCGGTGTCGAGTTAGGAAAATCATCTGTTACTCAATTTAGTGATGGAGAAATTCAAGTAAACATTGAAGAAAGTATTCGTGGATCGCATGTCTATGTGATCCAATCAACGAGCAGCCCAGTCAATGATAACTTGATGGAGTTGCTGATCATGATTGATGCACTGAAACGAGCAAGTGCAAAAACAATCAACGTAGTCATGCCTTATTATGGTTATGCGCGTCAAGATCGTAAAGCACGTGCACGGGAACCAATCACAGCGAAATTAGTAGCAAACATGATCCAAAAAGCCGGTGCAACACGAATGCTGACTTTGGACCTTCATGCAGTCCAAATCCAAGGTTTCTTTGATATTCCAGTCGATCATTTGATGGGTGCGCCACTTATTGCTAATTATTTCTTGGAAAAAGGAATCAAAGGCGATGATGTTGTCGTTGTTTCACCAGACCACGGTGGCGTTACACGAGCACGTAAATTAGCGGAATTCTTGAAATCTCCGATTGCGATCATCGACAAACGCCGTCCAAAAGCAAATGTTGCAGAAGTAATGAACATCATTGGACAAGTCAAAGGCAAAACTTGTGTACTGATCGACGATATGATCGATACAGCAGGTACGATCACATTGGCTGCCAATGCTTTGAAAGAAGCTGGTGCAACAAGTGTGTATGCTTCATGTACCCATCCAGTATTATCTGGTCCTGCTTTACAAAGAATAGAAGATTCAGCTATCGAGCGACTAGTTGTCACAGACTCGATCTATCTTCCAGAAGATCGTAAAATCGATAAAATCGATGAAGTAAGTGTTGGCGGACTAATGGGAGATGCAATCAAACGTATCCATGAAAACAAACCAGTTAGTCCATTATTTGAAACAAAAAATAAATAATAAATAAACTCACAAAGGGGAGTCCAATTGGGCTGAGATTGAATCTACTTCTAAACCCTTCGTACCTGTTTCGGTTATGCGAGCGTAGGAATTGTGAAAAAACAGCTGTTTGAAAATTTTCGAAAGCTGCTTCCTCCTTTGTGACTTTTTTATTCAAAGGAGGAAGTTTTTTTATGGGAAAAAATAGAGTTTGGGCAGAAGGAACGATTGTTGCAGCGTTAGCGATGGTGCTGTCATTGATACCAATCCAGATCGGCAGCAGCTTTTCTATTTCATTAGGGCAGATTCCGTTGACGCTTTTTGCGTTAAGAAGAGGGACAAAGGCAGGGATGCTGGCAGGTTTCATTTGGGGGATCTTACACTTTCCGTTGGGACAAGTTTATTATTTAAGTGTCGTTCAAGTGTTGATTGAGTATCCGATTGCTTATACTTTTGCAGGTGCAGCAGGGCTCATGGCTTCAAATGTCCAAAAAAGCTATGCAGATGGAAATACGAAACAAATCAGAAAAAACATAGTGTTTGGTGCATTGATTGGCGCACTTTCCAGATATTTTTGGCATTTTATTGCGGGAGTTGTTTTCTGGGGAGCCTATGCACTATGGGGGATGAATCCTTGGCTCTTTTCTTTCGTAATGAATGGTGCTAGCGGGTTGAGCACAGCGATTGTGACGATGATCGTTTTATTAGGGATCCAACAAACGATTCCATCGCTTTTTGTGCCAGATAAACGACAGAATCTTTAAATAAAAAAGGAAACAAAAAACTTGAGACAGAATCATGTCCTAAGTTCCTTGTTTCCTTTTTGTTTTTCGGTAAGAAATAGATTCACTTCAATGGCAGATAAGAAAGACCGGCATCTTCTACCAATTGCCAGCGCCGATCGTTGACAGAGTAGATTAAAGTAGCGACGACTTCTTCTTCCCGATACCGAGTACCTTTCAATTTCCAAATATAGTCCTCAATCACATAAATAGGAATACGGTATTCGTCATCGATCAAACCAACTTGATCAAAAGAAAAAATGATCCCTTCCTGCATTAAATTACGCATTTCTTTCAATAATTCCACACTGATTTTTTCAACAGGAGTTTCCTTTTTAAAAAAGGATTTTTTTACATTGATCTTATCTGACAGGATAGAACTTAATTTACTAGCAAAAATCCTGTAAAATTCATCTAAATAGCGATAATAAATTCGGTTCAATTGATCGTTCAGATCGAAGTACACGAAATTATTTTGTAGTTTATAAAAAAATGGTGAGTGGAGATGTGTTTTCATATGGCCAAAATATAACAATTCTGAAATTTCTAAAGGTGTCAATTCTTTCAGCATCGTTAAATCAGTAAAGTCGATCCATTTCAATTCATCGAATCCACGCCTGTTTCGAGAAGAGGAAAAGAAACGCTGGATATTTTCTGTACCACGGATTACTTTCAGTCCTGTATGAGATTCGTATTCTCCAGCAGAAGCAGATGGATCAAGCAAAAGCAAGTTTTGAGGAAAATGCACGATACTGTTTGCAAAATCAGTAGCAGTCAGTCCTTTTGTTAAAACAGCATTACTTGTGGTATCAATATGTACATAAACTGACTCAGTCATCATGTTCCTCCTCTTATTTCCTCTTCATCTCTTTTATTTTACAACATTTGCATAAAAAAAGCTTGTTTCTTTTATTTTAAAATTCCATTACAAAATCACGTTTTCATTGAAAATACTCTCATTTTCAATTAATTTTTGTATTTTTTATTTAAAGGTGGTTTTATGAATTGTTTTCTTATGGAATATCCAAAGTCGAATACGATACTCATGAACTTTTTTCGACGTACTGGTATACTTGAAGAAAAAGGAGAAAGCGATGGAGATAAAAAAAGTTTACTTTTCACAGAAAATGTCGCTGTATTCGCGTATCAACCAAGCAAAACAACCTCTTCCGTTTTTTCAAAGCCATCAAGAAAGTAGAGAAGCATTTTGGCGTTCTGCAAAAAAGCAATGTGCCTTTGAAGCAGTATCAAAAAAATATACCATCTATTTTACTATTGATAAAAGTAGAGAAGATGTTATTTTTAATAACTTGCTGATCGAAGGCGAAACTTTTGAATGGCAAAAACTTTTCCAACATATGGAAGCTTGCGCTCGTTTTTTTATTAAAGAAAACTGTTGTTTTTTATTTCAATCTCCTCTATCAGAAGAATGGTTGCGTATTTTTCATAAAAACGGCTATCAAGGAATCATGCAACTAAATAAAAAGCTGGTCTATCACACAGCACTTGTATTAGGAGGAGGGGGAGCACACGGTGCCTATCAGATTGGTGTATGGCAGGCGCTGAAGGAACATAACATCCAATTTGAAATCATCACTGGGACCTCGGTAGGTGCGCTGAACGGCGCATTGATTTTACAAGGAGACATGGAAAAAGCTGTGGGTTTATGGAAAAAGCTATCAACCAGACAAGTGCTTGCGTTACCAGAAATGGCTGACGTAGAAGACTTGCGTGAACGTTTCTATCAAGAAAGACGCCAAATGACGAAAACGGCACTAGTTGAAGGTGGGGTTTCGTCTGCGCCATTGGAAAAGCTGGTCAAGGAAAATTTAGATTTGTCTTTGCTCAAATACAATTCCAAAATACGTTTATACACGGTGTCTACTAAATTGCCAGAACTAGCGGAAGTAGTGACTGCTATCCAACAAACAAAAACAGAAGAAATACCAGATTGGATACTTGCCTCTGCTTCATTTTATCCTGCTATGGCTTACCGAAAGATCGGAAAAAATAAATATGCAGATGGTGGATATCGTAACAAAATTCCTATTGACATCGCGATTAACGAAGGCGCAACAGAGGCGTTTGTCGTGGATGTGCAAGGACCAGGGCCAGCGAAAAGAATCCGTGTGCCAGATACGTTTATCCATTGGAAATGTCAAACATTGTGGACGCTTGGCAGCTTTCTGCTTTTTGATAGCCAAAGAAACCAATTAAATTTACAATTAGGCTATCTGGAAATGAAAAAACGATTAGGCTGTTACTACGGGAATTGGTATACATTTGATTCTGTCAAACAAGCAGGAACATGCTGGCGTGGATTTTTATCTTACTTAATAAAAGAACTTCAGTTAGAGCTATCTTTTTTCAAAACCATAAAATTTTGGCAAAAACTGCGTAATATATATAAGAACAGGGTCGAACCAGAAACATGCGGACTGGCGATGCTGGAACTTTTAGCAAAAAAACATTTTTTATTGCCAAACAAAGTCTATGAAGTAGATTGGATGTTTCAAATGATCTGCCAACAAGATAGAAAAAGTATGCCAGACGATTTATTGGCACAAGTTGGTCAATTAAGTACAGAAGAATGGCGGAGGTATCGAAAATATCAGCAGAAAATACAAAATGAACGCACGAAAGCCGTTTATTTTGAAAAACTGCTGCAAGAAAAATGTAAGGATCGTTTGCAGCGTGAACTGCTTGAACAGCCAGTTGACACATTACTGATCCTATATTTATATTATCTCAAGGAGGAACAACCATGGCACAAGAATTTTCATATGAAATCGTAGAAGAAATCGCTGTTTTATCAGAAAACAACAAAGGATGGCGTAAAGAGCTGAACTTAGTCAGCTGGAATGGTCGTCCGCCGAAATTCGATCTTCGAGATTGGGCACCCGACCATGAAAAGATGGGGAAAGGGCTGACACTGACGAACGAAGAGTTTGAACAACTGCAAAAAGCAATAGAAAATATGTAATGAGGAAGGACCCTGTCGAATGAAAAGTATGACTGGTTTTGGCAAAGCCATCCGCGAAACAAAAGCATATCAGCTAGATATCGAAATAAAAAGTGTCAATCAGCGTTTTCTAGATGTCCAAATACGAAGTCCTAAAATCCTGAACTTTATTGAAAACGATTTTCGTCAGCTTATCAAACAGCAGTTAAGCCGCGGACGGATCGAGGTATTTGTGAATCTAGCTTATATTGGCAAAAATGAAAAGCAGATCGTCATCAACTGGGAATTGATTGATTCACTTATCACCCAATTGACAGACGGGATTCAACAACGATACGGGAGTCAAAATCAAGTGTCAATTCGTCGGCTGGCGGAACGCTTCGCGCTGGATGAAAACTTTGTAACGGTAGAAGAAAAACCGGAAGAGAGCATGGAAGAATTGGCACAGTTAGCTCTAGATACATTGAAAAGTGCACTTGATTCTATTGAAGCCAGTCGAGAAAAAGAAGGACAAGCCTTAGCTTCAGTGCTGAAAAAGAACACGGAAGAATTCAAACAAGTACTAAAAAAACTCAATAGTTTTGTAGACATCTATGAACAGGAATTTCAATTAAGGTATCAAAAAAAGCTGGAGGAATTTCTTGGAGCGAAAGTGGATGAGCAACGGTTGCTGACGGAGTTGGCTATCTTGCTGGAACGTGGAGATATCCACGAGGAACTGGACCGTTTGGCGATCCATGTCCAAAAACTAGATGAACTTATCGAGGCGCAATGTCCTGTAGGGCGAGAATTAGATTTTTTGATCCAGGAAATGAATCGGGAAATCAACACGATCGGTTCCAAATCAAATGCAATCGAAATTAAAAATCAAGTCGTCCAATCCAAGACGATCTTAGAAAAAATCAGAGAACAGGTCCAAAATATTGAATGACGAAAGAGGTAGAGACAATGAAATACTATGACGTAACGTTCCACGAATTAAGTGGAAAAACTGTTGTTAAACGGGATATCCCTTCTGAAAAAAACGGCTTTGACGTATGGAAAGATGCCTGTGCAGACTATACTGAGAACGAACTGTTTATTTTGATCAACGACGGTGCTTACGTGACGATGAATCGGAAATTTATTGTTCGAATCGACACAGAAGAGGTAGAAGATCCGACAGAAAAAGCACGTTCTCGAAAAGATGAGATCATGGGTGTAGTGAATACTTTGTCCAATATGGGCTTTTAGCAAGGACGTTGAACAAAGAAATACAATAAATAATCAGAATTGCATTTCTACGCTTAGCTTCTTTGCTCTAGGAATACATTTAAAGGTTGTGACAAAATTCGTGTCACAACCTTTTTTTATTTTGAATAAGTGATGTTCAAAAACCATTTTCTCGGTATGAAGCCAAATTTATGCAAAAATGTGAGAAGCCATTTTTATTTGGCTGTTCTTATTACTTGATGCAGGGTAGCTTTTTTGCCAATTTCTAGCTATAATTAAAGATAACCTTGAAAGTTGCAGAAAAAAAGTGCAAAATAAACGATAAGTACAAAAAGACTAGTTGAAAGGACGTCGTCATGTCAGAGCGTGGATTATTAATCGTGTTGTCTGGTCCATCCGGTGTAGGAAAAGGCACAGTACGAAAAGCAATTTTTGAGAGTGAGGATAATGATTTTCAGTATTCAATCTCAATGACTACCCGTAAAATGCGTGAAGGGGAGGTCGAAGGCGTTGATTATTTCTTCCGAAGCAAAGAAGAGTTTGAATCAATGATCGAAGCTGGAGAGATGCTGGAATACGCAGAATATGTCGGGAATTATTATGGAACGCCTTTGTCATATGTCAACAAGACATTGGATGAAGGAAAAGATGTTTTCTTGGAGATTGAAGTCCAAGGAGCAAAACAAGTCAAAGAAAAAGTGCCCGATGGTGTATTCATTTTTTTGACTCCGCCAGATTTAGCGGAATTAAAATCACGGATCGTAGGCCGAGGAACAGATGCAGATGAAGTAATCGAAGAACGAATGAAAGTTGCAAAAGAAGAAATCGAAATGATGGCTCTTTACGACTATGCTGTTGTAAATGATGAAGTGCCGCTAGCAGTTGAACGAATCAAACACATTATTGCCAGTGAACATTTTCGAGTAGATCGCGTAATCGGTAAATATATTAAAATGTTAAAGGAGATGTAGTCTTATGATGTTAAAACCTTCAATTGACTCACTATTAGATCGTGTAAATTCAAAATATTCTCTAGTAATTTTAGCAAGCAAACGCGCGCATGAGTTGGATGCAAGTGCACAACCTACACTAGATTCTTTTGATTCAGTAAAAAGCGTTGGTCAAGCTTTAGAAGAAATCGATGCAGGGAATGTAGTCAATGATCCCCATCCTGAATTAAAACGTGAACGTTTGAAGATGGAAGAAGAGGAACGTCAAGCTCAAAAAGAGCGTGAACAACACGAATTGGAATCACGTATCCGCGAAGAGCAAAAAATGTAATAAAGAAAAGTAGAGCGAGCATCTAAAAAGAAAAGCAAACCCAGCTGTTTCCTTTTCAAACATTCGCCTCTTATTGTCTGGTAGAAAAGGCTGTGTCTGAACTTTTTGACACAGTTCTTTTTTTTCTTATCCGCTGTTAATTTTTTGTTAGGATTTGGCAGAAAATAAGACAAATCCAGCGATCTCTAGTAAAATAGGCAAGGAACTTTTTGTCGCTTGATATGAAAAGACAAAAAAAGGAGGAAACGAACCATGACATTAACAGCTGAAGTCATTGTGGACGTACCTACTATGCAGACCGATCAGCCATTCACCTATCTGGTTCCCTCTGAAATGGAAACAGCTTTGCAAGTCGGGATGCGGGTAGAGGTCCCTTTTGGTAATGGCAATCGTCATGTCCAAGGATTTGTTATGGCTATCCAAAAATCAGAAGAATCAGCTAACCCATCGTTGAAGGCAGTGATCCGTTTGCTGGACCTTGCCCCAGTGGTCAATGAAGAATTACTTTCATTAGCTGATTATATGAAAAAGATCACTTATGCATTCAAAATCACTTGTCTACAAACGATGCTTCCGAGTGTGATGAAAGCAGAATATGATAAATTGATCTATCCTTTGGCAGATACACCAGAAATTCAGGCATTGTTTGGTCAACGGGAAGTGATTTCCTGGAAAGAAGCAGAAGAAGAAGGCAGCCTTTCTCAGTTGATTCGTTGGCGCCAAGAGCAATTAGTAGATATCAAATACGAAGTCCATACACGAAATAAAGTAAAAACGATTCGTTTGGTCCGTTCCCTATTAACTGAAAAACAAATCGAAGAAGAATGGGCAAAATTACGGCAAAATGCCAAGAAACAAAAAGAGCTTCTTTTGTGTTTATCTGAACTGAGCCAAGAAGAACCAATCGCTTATTTCAAAGATAAAGAAATCAGTACTGCTGTCTTGAATCAAGGAAAAGAAAAGGGCTGGCTGGAGTTTGTAGAATCAGAACGTTATCGCGACCCTTATCAGGACCGAGTATTTGACCAAACGACGGCATTGGAACTGAATGCAGAACAAAAAAATGCTGTCGAACAAATCATCACAGCAGGTCAGCAACAAAAAGATCAGGTCTTTTTGCTAGAGGGAATCACCGGTAGTGGAAAAACAGAAGTATATCTTCAATCAATCGCTGATGTTTTGTCAGAAAATAAAACGGCTATAATGTTAGTGCCTGAAATCGCATTGACTCCGCAAATGGTCGAGCGATTCAAAGGACGCTTCGGTGAATCAGTTGCGGTCTTACATAGCGGACTTTCCCAAGGTGAAAAATATGATGAATGGCGCAAGATCGAGCGGGAAGAAGCACAAGTAGTAGTAGGCGCACGCTCTGCTATTTTTGCTCCGCTGAAAAATATAGGATTGATCATTATCGATGAAGAACATGAATCAAGTTATAAACAAGATGAGACGCCGCGTTATCATGCGAGAGATTTAGCTATTTGGCGCAGTAAGTACCATCATTGCCCAATAGTCCTTGGAAGTGCGACCCCCTCTTTGGAATCAAGAGCACGAGCTCAAAAAGGCGTGTATCAGTTATTGCAGTTGAACCACCGAGCCAAAGCAGCTGCACAACTTCCAGCTATTGAGATCGTAGACATGCGTGAAGAGTTTCAGAATCATCGGACCTCTATTTTTTCTGCTAATTTGCAGGAAAAGATACAAGATCGGTTAGACAAAAAAGAACAAACTGTCCTACTGCTCAATCGTCGAGGATATTCGTCTTTTGTGATGTGCAGAGACTGCGGATTTGTTCTCCCATGCCCTAATTGCGATATCTCTCTTACCTTGCATATGGATACACGTTCGATGCGCTGTCATTATTGCGGACACGAAGAACCTATTCCTAATCGCTGTCCCAATTGTGGGGGCAACAAAATCCGCTACTATGGGACAGGCACCCAAAAAGTAGAAGAGGAACTCCGAGAACTTTATCCGCAAGCTAGGATTTTGCGTATGGATGTAGATACTACCCGAAGAAAAGGGGCACACGAACAGATTTTACAAAAATTCGGTGCAAAAGAAGCAGATATTTTATTAGGGACACAAATGATCGCTAAAGGCTTGGATTTTCCAGAAGTCACATTAGTTGGCGTGTTGAATGCCGATACCTCCCTGAATTTACCGGATTTTCGTTCTAGCGAGCATACATTCCAATTGCTGACCCAAGTTTCAGGACGAGCAGGACGAGCGGAAAAACCAGGCGAAGTCGTGATCCAAACGTTCAATCCTCAGCATTACGCTATAGAATTGGCTAAAAAACAAAACTATGAACAGTTTTATCAGCAGGAAATGCATGTACGGCATCGTGGAGGTTACCCTCCGTATTACTTTACTGTGAAAATAACTGCCAGCCATCCTGAAGAACAAGTGGCGGCAAAGAAAATCTTTCAGATTGCCAATCAGCTAAAAGAAGTATTAAGTCCTCAAAGTTTGTTACTAGGACCAACACCCAGCATGATTTTGAGAGTGAAAAATCGATACTATTATCAACTGATCATCAAATATAAACATGAGCCGAATCTTCCTCATGTTTTGGATGAAATCTTGAATGGAAGCCAGAAAGAACAGCGGCAAGGTCTTTTTGTGGCAATTGACAACGAACCATTAAACTTTATTTAAGAAAGGACCAACTTATGCGCTATCCTATATTGATCCACCCTAATGATAAATTAAAAAGACCTGCTCAGCCAATCGACGTGATCACGGATGAAACGATTGCTTTGTTAGACAACTTATATGAGACGATGATTGCGAATGACGGAATAGGGATTGCTGCTCCTCAAGTAGGAAAAAACAAGAGAATCGCTGTGATCGAAGTAGATGAAGGCGAAAAATTCGAACTGATAAACCCAGAAATCATTGAAGCAAAAGGTGAAAGCATGGACGTAGAAGGCTGTCTCAGTATTCCGCATGTCTATGGAACAGTCAAGCGAGCAGATGAAGTGACTGTACGCTATTATGACCGAGATGGAGAAGAGATAGAAGTGACAGCTTTCGGCTATTTAGCCCGTGCCTTCCAGCATGAAATCGATCACTTAGACGGTATTCTGTTCATTGAGAAAATGGTACAGCAGATCCCGGAAGAAGAACTTGAAGAATATATGGAGGAACATCTTGATGACTAAGTTAGTATTTATGGGCACACCTGCTTTTTCTGTGCCAATTCTTGAAGGGCTGATAGAATCAGGCTACGAGATCCAGGCAGTAGTCACACAGCCCGACCGTCCAGTTGGGCGGAAACGAGTAATTACGCCGACACCGGTAAAAGAAGCTGCTCTAAAGCACGGTATCCGTGTGTTGCAGCCAGAGAAAATCTCCGGTTCGCCAGAAATGGAAGAAATCATTGAATTGGCGCCTGATTTGATCGTCACTGCGGCGTTTGGTCAATTCTTGCCTGAAAAGTTATTGCAAGTGCCAAAATTAGGGGCAATCAATGTCCATGCTTCTTTACTTCCTAAATATCGGGGAGGTGCGCCTGTTCATTATGCCATCATGAATGGGGAGAAAGAAACTGGTGTAACGATCATGGAAATGATCAAAAAAATGGATGCAGGCGGAATCTATGCGCAAGAAAGCATGCCAATCACTAAACAAGATGATGTGGGGACGATGTTTGAAAAGCTCAGCCTTTTAGGAAGAAAGCTATTGCTAGAAACATTGCCTAATATTTTGAATGGACAAAAACCAGTTCCTCAAGACGAGTCAAAAGCCACTTTTTCGCCAAACATCACACGTGAACAAGAAGCGGTCGATTGGCATAAAACTGCAGAAGAAATTGACAACCAAGTACGCGGGATGCGTCCTTGGCCGATTGCATTCACGACCTATGAAGGTACACGCTGGAAATTATTATCGGTTGAAGTACTGGCAGAAAGTACAGACGAAGCACCAGGCACGATCATCCGAAAAGACAAAAAAAATCTATGGATTGCTTGCGGTAAACAGACCGTATTAGCCATCAATGAATTACAGCCAGCTGGTAAAGGAAAACAAGCCGTACACGATTTTCTTAACGGAAGCGGTCAGCAAGTTCAGATTGGTCAGCAGGTGAAATAATGAAAAAAATCCCTAAAAAAATGAAAAAATCTGTACGATATATGGCATTACTGACATTAGAGCGAGTGAACAAGGGCGGCGCCTACTCGAATCTTTTGTTGAATGAGATGATCAAACAAAGCGAGCTAAATCAAAAAGATGTGGGTCTATTTACAGAATTGATCTACGGTACGATTAGCCATCAGCGACTATTGGAATTTTACGTTGCACCATTGATCGCTAAAGCAAAAAAAGTGGATGACTGGGTCAAGACGCTTCTTTATCTTTCTGTATATCAATTAGAATTTTTAGATAAAGTCCCTGCACATGCTATTTTAAACGAGGCGGTCGAAATCGCGAAAGTAAAAGGAAATCCTGGGACAGGAAAATTTGTAAATGGTGTTTTGAGGAATTATCAGCGTCAAGGAGCACCAGATCTGCAAGGCATTGCTGATCCTATCGAAAGACTTTCTGTCAAAATCAGCCTGCCTCTATGGATGACGAAGCGGTTGGTGGATCAAATCGGTTACGAAGAAACTGAAAAGCTCGGTTTATCGCTATATCAGCCTAGCCATGCTAGTGCCCGAGTAGATACACGCCGACTTTCCAGAGATCAGGCCATCACTGTTTTGCAAGAAGAAGAGATCACAGCTGAAAAAAGCCAAGTCAGTCCATGCGGTATAGTAGCGAAAAAAGGGCATTTAGCTTCTAGCTCATTGTTCCACGATGGCGTCATGACGATCCAAGATGAAAGTTCGATGCTTGTAGCGCCGTCTATGCAAATCGAGCCTGAACATCATGTCTTAGATGCCTGTGCAGCACCCGGAGGTAAGACGACACATATTGCTTCTTTTTTGGATCCCTCATGTGGTGGGGAAGTGATTGCTTTAGATGTACATGAACACAAAGTCAAACTCATTGAAGAAAATGCAACACGTCTGGGTGTCTCTTCTGCTGTTTACGCTCAAAAGATGGATGCTAGAGAAGTCAGCAAGCAGTTTGAACCAGAGCAGTTCGATCGGATTTTAGTAGACGCGCCTTGTTCAGGTCTAGGGCTCCTTCGGCGAAAACCAGATATCCGTTATAAAAAACAGCCGGATGAATTAGCGAATTTACCAAAAATCCAATTGGAAATTTTAGAAAGCTGCGCACCAGCTTTAAAGTCTTCCGGTATTCTGACTTATAGTACTTGTACGATCTTAAAAGAAGAAAACCAAGACGTTGTTTCTGCTTTCTTGGAAACACACCCTGATTTTGAGAGGATTGATGTTTTGACCGATCCTATGCTACAATCATCAATCGTAGAGAAAATGTTGACTTTGTATCCGCATCAGTTTTACACAGATGGATTTTTCATTTGTTGTTTGCGCAAAAAGTAATGAGGTGAAAAAATGCAGATTGAATATCAATCAGATGTAGGAAGACGACGTAACACCAATCAAGACTATGCCAGTGTATTTACTAGCCGTTCAGGTCTCAAGCTTGCTGTATTAGCAGATGGGATGGGTGGCCACCGTGCTGGAGACATTGCTAGTCAAATGGCGGTAACAAATCTAGGCGAAGCTTGGGAAGAACAAGAAGCTGCCGACGATGAAAAAATCGCCCAGTGGTTCATTCAATCGATTCAAGAGGAAAATGTGCTGATTTATCAGCGAGGACAAGAACAGCCGGAATATAACGGTATGGGAACAACAATCGTAGCGGCAGCTCTGTCAGATGACTGGTTCACGATTGCGAATGTTGGCGACAGCAGAGCGTATTTGATTCGCGAAGATAAAATCATGCAATTGACAGAGGATCATTCTTTAGTTAACGAACTAGTCAAATCAGGGGAAATCAGCGAAGAAATGGCAGTGAACCATCCAAGAAAGAATATTTTAACACGTTCTGTCGGCATGCCAGGAACAGTCGAAGTAGATGTTTCTACTCATCTTTGGCAGTTAAAAGATCGCTTGCTGTTATGTTCAGATGGCTTGACGAATATGCTATCTGAAGAAGAAATAGGAACGATCATTAATCAAGAAGGCCCGTTATCCCATAAAGTAACTGAGCTGATTGATCGTGCCAATGAAGCAGGCGGAGCGGATAATATCACCGTTCTTCTTATCGAATATAAGGAGGACAGTGTATGATCGAGTTGGGAAAAAAATTAAATGGCCGTTATCAGATCACGGGAAATATCGGTAGTGGTGGTATGGCTAATGTATTTTTGGCGCACGATTTGATCTTGGATCGAGATGTAGCAGTCAAAGTCTTACGATTCGACTTTCAAAATGATCAAACCGCGATTCGACGATTTCAGCGAGAAGCTTTAGCAGCAACAGAACTCGTTCATCCAAATATTGTCAGTGTTTACGATGTTGGTGAAGAAGACAATATGCAGTACCTAGTGATGGAATACGTCAAAGGAATGGACTTGAAACGATATATCCAAACACATTATCCTGTTCCTTATGAAACAGCAGTAAATATTATGCAGCAGATTCTTTCTGCTATTTCTTTAGCTCATAACCATCAAATCATCCACCGAGATTTGAAACCCCAAAACGTATTGATCGATAATGAAGGTGTAGTAAAAATCACGGATTTCGGGATTGCTATTGCTTTATCTGAAACATCGATCACACAGACGAATACGATGTTGGGATCTGTTCATTATCTATCTCCTGAGCAAGCAAGAGGGAGTATGGCAACGAAGCAGTCAGATATTTATGCTTTAGGAATCATTCTTTATGAGATGCTGACAGGTAGCGTGCCGTTTGACGGTGAATCTGCTGTGACGATTGCTTTAAAACATTTCCAAGATGATCTTCCATCCATAAAGGCACTTGATCCAAATGTACCGCAAGCACTGGAAAATGTGATTTTACGGGCGACGGCTAAAGAACCTGCAGACCGTTACAAGTCAGCCGAAGAAATGTCTGATGATCTTTCTACAGTATTATCACCAGCTCGTGCAAACGAAGAAAAATGGCAACCTCATGCGATGGATAACGAAACAAAAGTTATCACACCGCTTGCGGCAGATACACCAATGCCGGATTCATTCAAATCTATGCCTCTGCCAAAAGACGAACCGAGAAACGAAACATTGCCGGAAGAGGAAGAAGTTCTGCCTGACCCTAAAAAGAAAGGACAGAAAAAATGGTGGCTGATCCTGTTAGCTGTCCTCGCTGTTTTAGGAATCGGAACAGCTGTATTCTTTGCTTCTGGCGGACGGGGAGAAGTTGTTGTTCCTGATGTTTCTGATCTTTCTGAAGCTTCCGCCAGAGAAACACTCGCAAAAGCGAAATTAGAAGTAGCAACAAAAACAGAAGAAATTGCAGATGACAAAATCGAAGAAGGCAATGTGGTGAAGACAGACCCGGCAGCGGGAACGACAGTCAAGCAAAAACGCGAAGTCACTCTTTATATCAGCAGTGGCACGAAAAAAATCAAATTAGATGATTACAGTGGTAAAAGTTATGAAGATGCTGAAGCAAGTTTGAAAGAATTAGGATTTTCTGCTGATTTGATTCAAAAAGAAGAGGAATTCAGTTCAGAGGTAGAAAGCGGAATGATCATTTCGCAATCTCCATCAGAAGATACAGAAGTCGATCCTAAAACAGACACGATTACTTTCACAGTCAGCAAAGGACCAGAAACAGTGACTTTGAGTAGTCATGTAGGAGAAAACTACGAAACTGTCCGTAATTGGCTTGTTACACAAGGATTCAATATCAATAACATTAGTGCTACTTATGACTATAGCGACACTGTGCCATCGGGTTCGATCATTAGTCAGGATCCAGCCTCAGGTGAAGTTGTAGCAGAAGAAACTTACATCAGTTTTGTCGTAAGCCAAGGAACAGAACCTAAACTGAATGACATCTCCGGCTATACAAAAAGCGAAGCACAAAGTTATTTGGCTAGTATTGGTGCAGAATATATCGGTCATGAGACTTCTGAATATTCAAGCACGGTGGATAAGGACAAAGTAATCCGTACAGTGCCAGGGGCAGGTACGACGATTACCAAAGGAATGGTTGTAAACGTGATTTACTCTAAAGGACCAGACCCAGCGTCTTCTAGTTCTGAGAAAGATTCTTCAGACAGTACGAGCAGCTCAAGTAGCTCTAGCAGTACGAGCAGCTCTTCCAAAGAAGAATCTTCCAGCACTACAAGTTCATCAGATAGTACCTCAGAAAGCTCAAAATAAGTTTTTAATAAAATAGAACAAAGAGGTTGTGACAGAAGCTACTTCTGGAACACCGTTTATTCGAAGGGACTGTGCCGCAGTCCCTTTTTTGTGTTTTCTATCCCATTTGATTAGTTTTCAAGCCTTTTACTTTGAGAAGTTTGCGTGGAACGACACCTACTTTCCTCTTCATATGGTAAAATAAACAAAAACGGAGGTGGCACTTATCAAAGGACAAATCAGAAAAGCAATCAGCGGTTTTTACTATGTATACGCAGACGGAGAGACCTATCAAACAAGAGGAAGAGGGAATTTCCGGAATCGGAAAATCACGCCGCTTGTCGGAGATCAGGTAATTTTTGAGAGTGAAAATCAAACAGACGGCTATCTTCTGGAAATCTTGCCGAGAAAAAATCAATTAGTTCGCCCGCCAGTCACAAATGTTGATCTTGGAATCATTGTCACAAGTATCGTGGACCCTGCATTTTCTTATAATCTGCTTGACCGCTTTCTAGTTACCTTGGAATATGAATCAATCGAACCGCTCATTTTTTTGACGAAGACCGACTTGTCAGACGACCCGAAAACAATCGAAGAAATCAAACAAACCTATA
This sequence comes from Enterococcus sp. C76, assembly GCF_040886985.1. Classification (NCBI taxonomy): domain Bacteria; kingdom Bacillati; phylum Bacillota; class Bacilli; order Lactobacillales; family Enterococcaceae; genus Enterococcus; species Enterococcus sp. C76. Next base: position 180,371 of record NZ_JBFOEY010000006.1, read on the forward strand.
CTAAGATAGGCTACCCAGTGATTGTACCCAATCATGCGGGTGACACGACAGAATTGATCCGTTACTTTCCAGAACGGCTATCGGTCTTCATGGGACAGTCTGGAGCAGGAAAATCAACACTACTGAATCAAATATCTCCAGAACTGAATTTAGCAACAGGAGAGATTTCTGATGCACTTGGAAGAGGGCGTCATACAACACGGCATGTGGAGCTGCTCCCTATCTACGGTGGGTTAGTAGCAGACACACCAGGATTCAGCTCGATTGACTTTTTGACTATCGAAGCAGGAGAATTGCCAAGACAATTTCCGGAATTTGTGGAAGCTTCTGCCCATTGCAAATTTAGAGAGTGCATGCATGCCAAAGAACCTGGCTGTGAAGTGAAACATAGAGTAGAAACAGGTGGTATCGCACAGACACGTTACGATAATTATTTGCAATTCTTACAAGAAATCGAGAAAAGAAAACCCATGTATACGAAAAAAGAAGGTAAACGAAAATAGGAGGAACCAAGAATGAAAATAGCACCATCCATTTTGAGCGCAGATTTTGCCAATTTGCAAAGAGATATTGAGTTAGTAGAAAAAGGAGGCGCAGATTACATCCACGTAGATGTCATGGATGGCCAATTTGTCCCAAATATCACGTTAGGGCCAAATATTGTTCAGGCAATCCGACCTGTCACTAAATTACCGCTAGACGTCCATCTGATGATCGTTGATCCGGAAAATTACATTCCAGCATTTGCGAAAGCTGGAGCAGATATCATTACTGTTCATGTAGAAGCAACTCCTCATATCCATCGGGCAATCCAAATGACAAAAAGCTTAGGTGTCAAAGCTGGAGTAGTTATTAATCCAGGGACACCAGTCTCCATGATCAAACATGTTTTGCCTTTGGCTGATCAAGTGCTGGTCATGACTGTCAATCCTGGGTTTGGCGGACAAAGCTTTATTGAAGAAACGGTAGAAAAAATCAAAGAACTCGCTGATCTACGTAAAGAGAACACTTGGTCTTATGCAATCGAAGTAGATGGCGGAATCGTTCCAGAAACAGCAAAAATCTGTAAAGATGCAGGGGCGGATGTCTTTGTTGCAGGATCATATATCTATGGAGCCGAAAATCCAGTCGGACAAATCGAACGGTTAAAAGAGGCATTAGATTAAATGAAAATTTTATTAGCTGCTGGAGGTAATCCGGAAAACTGGCCGCAGCCTCTACTGACCAAATACGATGCCTATGTCGGAATAGATCGTGGTGCGCTGTATCTGCTTCAAGCAGGCTACCCAGTAGATCTGGCAGTAGGTGATTTTGATTCATTGTCGAACGAAGAGCAGGAGGAAGTATTTGCAAAAGCCAAAGAGTATGCCCGTTCACCCGCAGAAAAAGACGATACAGATACACAATTGGGGATCTTAAAGACATTTGAACGTTATCCGCAAGCTGAAGTCACTTTGATCGGCGCCACAGGCGGAAGATTGGATCATCTTTTAGCCAATCTCTGGTTAGGTCTGGAACCTCGATTCAAACCGTTTGCCCATCAGCTTATTATTAGAGATCGTCAAAATTATTTGGCTTATTATTTGCCTGGAAAGCATATAGTAAGACAGGTTCCAAGTATGAAGTATCTAGCTTATTGCTGTTTGACGCCCGTCTCGGCTCTTACATTGAAAGGCAGTAAGTATGTATTGGAAAATAAAGCAGTTGAATACCCGACATCTTATGCAAGTAACGAGTTTCTTTCAGATACCGCTGAATTTTCTTTTTCAGATGGTATGATTGCAGTTATTCAAAGCAAAGACTGACCAATGAACAAAAGGAAAAGTTTTGTCTTTCAGGCTAAAAATGACAGAATCTATTATTTACTAAAAAAAAGCTTAAGAGGAGCAACTTGCCTTTTGTTTCCCGACATTTAGTGATAAAATTGAACACAAGAGTCTAATTAATTCGAGGTGTCTTTGTGAAGAAGTTCAATCCTAATAAAAATATTATTATTACCTTGGTTATTGTTATCATCGTGGTGACGATACTAAGTGTGACCGCTGCACAGCGAGCGAATGAAGGAAAGCCTAATTTCTTCCAATCCATCGTTAATGACAGTGTTGCAATGGTTGATAAAACAATCTCTGCCCCAGTACGGTGGGTGCGAAACGGAGTAGATTCTGTCCATAATCTTTTTTCAACTTATGCCGAAAATGAGCGGCTAAAAGAAAAAATCGATAGCTATGATGACGTTGCACAGCAAAACAAGAATTACGAGAGAGAAATCGAATCTTTGAAAAAAGAACTTGATTTGAACCAGACGCTGACGAGTTACGAAAAAGTAACGGCAAATGTCATTACTCGTTCACCAGATAGCTGGCAGGACATGCTGATCGTAGACAAGGGTTCTAAAGACGGTATCGAAGCAAATATGGCAGTCATGTCGCAAAAAGGATTGATCGGCCGAGTGATCGAAGTCAATACAGCTTCGTCTAAAATCGAATTACTGTCATCCTCTAACGAAAGCTCCAATCATTTTCCAGTACGGGTATCTTCGGCTAATGGCGAAGCATTCGGTTTGCTTAAAAACTATGATGAAAAACTCCATGCATTAGTGGTGACCCAATTGACTGGTGATACGGATATCAAAGAAGGGGATGTTGTTCAGACATCCGGTCTTGGAGGAAATTCTCCAGCTAACTTGCCGATCGGTACGGTTATCAAAACGAAACCAGACAGTTATGGTCTGGATCGGGAAGTTTATGTGAAACCTTATGCAGAAATGTATGATGTGTCAGTTGTGACGATTGTCCAACGGCTAGCGGAGGATTAGTCCATGTTGAAAAAAGAAACAATGAAGTACTATCTGCCAATCGTTCTTTTCTTTTTGATGTTGATAGATGGCCATTTAACAAGAATGCTAGGAGAGTGGTCGAAAGGCAGTTATATGTCAAATGCCCACTTTCTGATATTGGCATTGTTATGTTGCAGTATGGCATTTGAAAAACGCTATTTGCTAATCACCACAATTGTTCTCGGGGCAGTCTATGATGCTTACTATATCGGTGTTATCGGTATCTATGCCGTAGCTCTCCCTTTGATCGTATGGTTGATGTACGTAATGAAAGATGTCATCCACGTCAACATCTTTACTGAATTTTTCAGTATGATTATCTTTGTCACGGGGTATGAACTGTTTACGATGGTGGTCCAATTGATTTTTAAACTAGCAGTAGTAAATAACACGTATTTTATTACAAGGTTCTTAGGGCCTACACTGCTGTTGAACATGATTATTTTTGTATTATTCATTTTTCCATTTAAGAAATTATTCAGTGATGAATAATTTCTTTTTTTGTTTTTCCTCTGAAAGCAAAAAAGAATTGTTGTTATCTTAAAAAAAGCCCGTCTTAGCATGCCTTTTTCATGATCATTTTCTGAAACGAACAGTTTTGTCATTTTTAGAGGTTGTTTTGAAACATTTTTGTAACATAACTATTATATCGCTGACATACTGCTATGGTACAATTTTTATATCGTTAAGAAAGACTTAAATATATTTAGATATTTATTAAATTAAGCCAGTCGGAGGAATGAAGAGTGAAAAAGAGTTTAATATCAGCAGTAATGGTATGTTCAATGACCTTGACTGCCGTAGCATCACCGATCGCTGCCGCGGCGGACGATTTTGATTCTCAGATACAACAACAAGATCAAAAGATTGCAGACTTGAAAAACCAACAAGCAGATGCACAATCACAAATCGATGCCCTAGAAAGCCAAGTTTCTGAAATCAACACACAAGCACAAGATCTATTAGCAAAACAAGACACATTGCGTCAAGAATCTGCACAATTAGTAAAAGATATTGCAGATTTACAAGAACGTATTGAAAAACGTGAAGATACAATCCAAAAACAAGCACGTGAAGCACAAGTAAGCAATACAAGCTCAAACTATATTGACGCTGTATTGAATGCTGATTCATTAGCAGATGCTATCGGACGCGTTCAAGCAATGACAACGATGGTAAAAGCAAACAACGACTTGATGGAACAACAAAAACAAGATAAAAAAGCTGTAGAAGACAAAAAAGCTGAAAACGATGCTAAACTAAAAGAATTAGCTGAAAACCAAGCTGCTTTGGAATCTCAAAAAGGCGATCTTTTATCTAAACAAGCTGATTTGAACGTACTGAAAACTTCATTAGCTGCTGAACAAGCAACTGCTGAAGACAAGAAAGCTGACTTGAACCGCCAAAAAGCAGAAGCTGAAGCAGAACAAGCACGCATTCGTGAACAACAACGTCTAGCAGAACAAGCACGTCAACAAGCAGCACAAGAAAAAGCTGAAAAAGAAGCACGCGAACAAGCAGAAGCTGAAGCACAAGCACAAGCTACTCAAGCTTCATCAGCTGCACAAAGCTCAGCAACAGAAGAATCATCAGCTGCTCAATCTTCAACGACTGAAGAATCATCATCAGCTGCTCAATCTTCAACAACAGAAGAATCAACAACAGCGCCTGAATCTTCAACAACAGAAGAATCAACAACAGCGCCTGAATCTTCAACAACAGAAGAGTCAACAACTGTACCTGAATCTTCAACAGAAGAATCAACAACACCTGCGCCTACAACACCATCAACAGATCAAAGTGTTGATCCTGGGAACAGTACTGGTAGTAATGCAACTAATAACACAACTAATACAACACCAACACCAACGCCTTCTGGAAGTGTGAATGGTGCAGCAATCGTAGCAGAAGCTTACAAATATATCGGTACTCCATATGTTTGGGGCGGTAAAGATCCAAGTGGATTTGACTGCTCAGGATTCACACGCTATGTTTACTTGCAAGTAACTGGTCGTGACATTGGTGGTTGGACAGTTCCTCAAGAATCAGCTGGAACAAAAATCTCAGTTTCTCAAGCAAAAGCTGGAGACTTATTATTCTGGGGTTCACCAGGCGGAACTTACCACGTAGCGATTGCTTTAGGCGGAGGACAATATATCCATGCTCCTCAACCAGGCGAAAGCGTAAAAGTTGGTTCAGTTCAATGGTTTGCACCTGATTTTGCTGTCAGCATGTAAGAATGATTAATCAAAAAGAGTTAGTCCAGAAAAGGGCTAACTCTTTTTTTATTGAGAGAAAATAGAAATCAGATGAATTCTTCTGTCAATTCCATGAACGTTTGGATATCTTCCATCACCATATCGATACCTGCTTGCCAAAAATCTGGTTGAGTGAGATCGACATTCAAATGTTTCTTTGCAAGCTCTTCCGTCGTCATTGAAGCAGTATCACGTAGTAAATGGATATATTCTTCTTCGAAATTTGCCCCTTTTTGATTAGCGTAAGCATAAATGCCTAAACTAAACAGGTAGCCAAAGGTGTATGGGAAGTTATAAAACGGTACGTCATCAATAAAGAAATGTAATTTTGCAGCCCAGAAATATGGATGATAAGTGGCTAAAGCTCCTTGGTAGCCTTCTTTTTGTGCTTCAACCATCATCTCTGTGATCTTATCTTCTGAGACTAATCCTTCTTGCCGTGCTTCATAGAATCGATTCTCAAAAATGAATCGAGAATGGATATTCATGAACATAGCTAAAGCATTTTGCAATTTTGTATCTAGCAAATTGATTTTTTCTTCTTTTGTTTTTGCGGCTTTTAATGTAGCATCGGCTACGATCAGTTCTGCGAATGTACTTGCTGTTTCTGCGACATTCATTGCATATTCACGATTTAAAGAAGGCAAGTCCCACATCGTGCTGCTATGGAAAGCATGCCCCAATTCATGAGCAAGTGTCGCAACCTCATTAACAGAATTGCTGTAGGTCATAAAGATCCTTGATTCTTTTGTTTCTGGTAACTCAGTACAATAACCACCAGGACGTTTTCCAGGACGATCTTCTGCTTCAATCCAGCTCTTTTCAAAAGCAGATTGTGCGAATTTAGCCATTTTTGGACTGAATTTATTAAAGTTTTCGATAATAAATGCAGCTGCTTCGTCAAAACTAAAGGTTTTTTCTTTCAAATCGCCTAAAATAATAGGTGCATCTTGATCCTGCCATTCCATTTTTTCTTTACCGAAAAGATTGGCTTTTCTAGTCAAGTAATCAACAAGGGGTTGTTTGTTTTTTTGGATCGTCTCCCACATGACAGACAATGTTTCTTTTTTCAAACGGTTGTATTCTAATGGTTTTTGCAGAAAATCCGTGATGCCATGAAGTTCATAGTTAGAAAGTCTGAAACCATCTAAATGATTCAAAGTATCTGTGAAGAGGGGGGCCTTTTCTTTCCATGCTTTTTCCCATGCTGCGAAAAGTGTTTCTCTGATTTTTGGATCTGGATCGCCCATCATCTTATTGAAGGCTTGGCCAGCAGATAATTCGACTACTTGGCCATCTTGTTCGAAGGGAATCGAAATGCTGGCTACAATCGTATCATAATGACTGCTCCAAGCATTTAGACCATCTAATGAGAGCGTGTTGATAATGTTCTCTTCAGCTTCTGATAATAATTGTGAACCGTCACGACGGATCTCGTTTAAACGAAATGCGATTGTTTCAAACGAACCTTGGGAAAGCATCTGATTCCAATCATTGTCAGATATTTCTGCAAATTTCTTCGACAATACTGTTTCGGCTGATTGTAGACGAGGAAGCATGGCGTAAAGCTTACCTGATAAGATCTTTGCATCTGAATCATTGACATTGGCAGAAAGCAATGCAGTAATATAGCTGTTGCATTGGGTAAAGCCGTTCGTAATCGTTTCTTGCAATTGAAGAATCGCGTTTAGCTGCTCTGCCTTGTCAGAACTAGGTGACCATTTTGTTACACGTTGATAATATTCGTTCGTTTGGTCTTCCAATTGCTTCATCCGTTGGTTCAAAGCATCAGAATGGCTTCCTCCGGGGAAAATAGAATCTAGATCCCAATTTAATGAATAACTCATGAAAAAACTCCCTTCATATTGTAATACAAAATTAAGTATAGCACTTTTTTATAGAAGAAGTCTCTATGAAAATGATTGTTGTTTCTTCAAAAAAAGTCTAAGATAAATACAGAGGTGACTTATGAATTCTTCAAAAAAACAACTGAAAAACGGAAATATTTATTTAGTGATCGCACTTATAGTCGTTGCCATCTTATTTTACAGTTCTTCTCAAACTTACGGACAGCAATCACAAGTTTCGCGATTAGAAAGCTGGCTTCCTAATCAGCCATTTAAGAACACATTAGCAGGTATACGTTTTAATTATGGTGGAAGTATCGTGAGTATCGACCATCTGGGCTACGCCAAATTTGTAGAGTTTTTTTTAAGAAAGGGCGCACATTTTGGTACTTATTTTGTTTTGGGTGGCAGCTTGTTTTTAGGTGTTTTCCCTAAACTAAAAATTTGGTGGCTGACAGCGATCCTTGCTTGGCTTTCAGCAACAGGGTACGCGGGTTTGGACGAATTCCATCAGATGATGACCGGTGGACGAACACCTATGTTCCAAGATGTCATGCTGGATTCGATCGGTGCTCTGACTGCTGTGGTATTATGTGTGCTTTTTGCGGCATTCAAGAAGCGTTTATAGATTGGCTGTGGCTTTGTTTTTTTGTGAAATAGTACTAGAATAGAAGTGTATTCTCAAAAGAACAAGGGAGGAAAAATCATGTCAGGACATAGTAAGTGGCATAATATCCAAGGAAGAAAAAATGCCCAAGATGCGAAACGAGGAAAAGTCTTTCAGAAACTTTCTCGTGAAATCTATATGGCAGCTAAAGCAGGCGGTCCTGATCCATCCATGAACCCAGCTCTGCGGCTTGTTGTGGACAAAGCAAAAGCTGCAAATATGCCAAACGACAATGTAGAACGGGCGATTAAAAAGGCTACCAGTGCCGTAGATGAAACAAATTACGATGAAATCACGTATGAAGGATATGGTCCGGGTGGAGTAGGAATCTTAGTCCATGCATTGACGGATAATCGTAATCGGACAGCGACAAATGTCCGAGTAGCTTTTACTCGAAACGGCGGGTCACTGGGAGAAACGGGTTCAGTCAGTTACTTGTTTGATCGCAAAGGGTATATCGTCATTGAACGCGATGGGTTGGCTGTTGATGAAGAGACGATGTTTGAAGATGTATTAGAGGCGGGGGCAGAAGATCTGAAAACTTCTCCTGAAGTGTTCGAGATTTATACTGCACCAGAAGATTTTGCTGCTGTACGAGATGAGCTGGAAAAAGAGTTCACTTTAGCGCAAGCAGAATTGACGATGATCCCACAAACGACGATCGATTTAAATGAGGAACAACGGGAGCAATTGGAACGTCTAGTAGATAAGCTAGAGGACGATGATGATGTCTCAGAAGTCTTTACTGCTGCTGAAATGTAAGCAAGCGCATAGTTGGGATAATAAGTAAGAACGCACCTGTACGATTCGTACAGGTGCGTTCTTTTTATCAATTCTTTTTTGTTAGAAGACCAATACAGGTGTTCCTTTTTCGACCATCCCGAATAATTCCTTCATTACACTTGGCGGAGTGTTGATACAGCCATGTGAACCGCGGGTTTTCCATAAGTCTCCGCCGTATTCAGGTTGCCAGTCAGAATCGTGGATACCAACACCTGTCCAGTCAATCGGCATCCAGTAATTTACTGGACTCTCGTAAGGTGTTCCGTCGTCATTTGTTCCTTTTAAAGTTGCATCTTCTTCTTTATTCCAAACATAGAAGACCCCAGCAGGTGTAGGTGTAGATGGCTTTCCGGAAACGATATCTGTTTCAAGGGCTACTTTTCCGTCTTTATAATACCACATATGCTGGTTCTCTAGATCAACTTCGATATACGTATCTTCGATCAATGGATGATCAGCGGTTGTGCCACCTTGCACAATCGGAGAACGAGTAAAGTCTTGGCCTGTCAGAATAGCTTTTTTCAACGCTTCTGTCTCGCTATCTGTTTGGATCGTCCAGCTGTAAGTGCCAACTGGGACCGTAACTTCTCCTCTTTTTGTACTTTTAAATTTTGTGTCATTCGTACTTGTGTTATACTTTGTGCCTAAATCTGTTACATATTGACGTACTTGTTCTGTATCTAAATCGACTTTTCCGTCGTAGGTCAGCCAGCTCATGATATCACTTGATGGAATCTGGAAAGTCTCACCGTTTATACTGTAAGTAGCTTTTACTTTTGCGATAGCATTCATGGATTCGAGCTGTTCTTTCAGTGAACTGTCTCCGGAGGTTACTTTTGGTTTTTCTTTGAACTCAGTTAATTCAATTGTATCTTTACCGGAATTTACTGCACTTTTTATTTGTTTGACCGCAGCATCGACGTTGATGGTATTTCCATTGACTTCAGGCTTGATAACAAAAGAGTCGCCTGATTTTTCAATTGTTGCATCAGTTGTAGGTGTCCGGTCTTTATTCAGATCAGTCAGTTTAGTTGTCAATGTCTGAACGGTAGTATCCAGTTTCTGGTGGTCTTGACTGATAGGATCGATTTCTTGTTTTTCCGCTGCTGAAACATAAGTCATTCCCCAAGTCCATCCGTTTTGTTCATTTAGGATCGGAGAAAGCTCAGAAGTGAAATCATCTTTATAGCCGAGCTCAGATTTTGGTACTTCCTGCCAGACTTTTCCATCTTCTTTAATAGCTAATTTTTTATCGGAATAAGCTTCTTTTAATTTTTCATTTGCTTTTTCGACTGTTAGATCGCTGACATTTATTCCGTTGATTTCCGTATTCGGCAAAAAATGTTTTGTGTAGTATGTACTGCGATAGGTATAAAAGCTAATCAGCACTAAGAGAACACCAAGAGCTGAAAGCAAAGCAACATGTTTCGATTTTTTTCGATGCGAAGATCTTGTCATATCGACAACTCCTTAAGTAAAAGTTTAGGGTGGAACGGTCTCATGATAGCATAATTTAGACGAAAAGACGAAGGTTATCTCTTCTTTATGAAAAAATTTAGAAACCAGAAGAGTGATAAAATAAAAAAACGGAAAACACCGTTTAGATGTTTTCCGTCATATTCAAAAATTATTCAGCGTCTAGTTTAGCAAAAGCTTCATCTAGAATTTCTTTTAATTGTTTAGCAGAAGCAGCCATGCGGTCTTGTTCGCTGTCGCTTAAAGGAATTTCGATTACTTTTTGGATACCTTGACGGTTGATAACAGCAGGTGCACCAATGTAGATGTCGTTCAATCCATATTCGCCATTCATGAAGACTGATAAAGGAAGAACAGCATTTTCATCATCTAAGATGGCACGAGTGATACGTGCTAATGCTACTGCGATACCATAGAAAGTAGCGCCTTTTTTCTCGATAATTGTGTAAGCAGCGTCACGTACGCCGAAGAATAGGTTAACCATAGCTTCTTCATCGATTTCAGGGTTGTTTTTCACCCATTCATAGATTTGCAAGCCGGCAACATTTGCATGTGACCAAACTGGGAATTCTGAATCTCCGTGTTCACCTAAGATGTAAGCATGGACATTACGTGCATCAACGTCAACTAATTCCGCAAGTGCTTGACGGAAACGAGCAGAGTCAAGAGACGTACCTGAACCGATAACGCGTTCTTTAGGGAAACCTGAGAATTTCCAAGTTGAGTAAGTCAAAATATCTACTGGGTTAGCGGCAACTAAAAAGATACCGTTAAATCCTGATTCAACGATTTGTGTGACAACATCGCGGTTGATTTTTAAGTTTTTGTTTACTAAGTCTAAACGAGTTTCACCTGGTTTTTGTGGTGCGCCAGCTGTAATAACAACTAAGTCAGCATCATGTGCGTCTGCGTAAGTAGCAGAGTAGATTTTTTTAGGTGAAGTAAATGCCAAAGCGTGAGACAAGTCAATTGCGTCTCCTTCAGTTTTAGCAGTATTGATATCCACGATACCTACTTCTTGAGCAATATTTTGAGTAACTAGAGCAAAGGCATAGCTAGAACCTACGGCGCCGTCTCCAACAAGAATAACTTTTTGATGATCTTTTTTTTCTGCAGCTGCAGTCATTTAGTATCAATCCTTCCATTGATTTGTTTTTTCCCATGCTTATGCTAACATTTCTCAAGCCCCATGTCACGCTATTTGGCTATAAAATATAACAGATAACAAGGTTGTATTATATGTAAAAGCTTACATGTGCGTTATTTCACTATTTTTATAAATCAATTATTTCATTAAACTTTGAAGAAATTTTTAATTTCTTTATCATTTATTAACGATTCTCTTTTAGCCGAAACGCTTTGTTTTGTGGTATACTATACATTGACAGTATAAAAAAGAAAAAAAGCTCGATGGACTGGACCGCTAATTAGCAGTCCAGCCTTTTGTGCTGTTTTTAGAATTAGGTGGAAAAACAAAAATGAAAATGATCGTCGGGTTAGGAAACCCAGGTACCAAATACCAATATACTAAACACAATATCGGCTTTATGGTCGTGGATCAAATTGCACGCGAACATCAAGCTACTTTCAAAAAAAATCCATTCGAAGCAGAAGTTGCCGAATTTTTTCATAATGGAGAAAAGATCCTTCTAGTCAAACCACAGACATTTATGAATGAATCTGGTCGTGCAGTCGGACCGTTAATGACTTATTTTGGGATTTATCCAGAAGAATTAGTCGTCATCTACGATGATTTGGATCTGGCAGTAGGAAAGATCCGGCTCCGTCAAAAGGGGAGTGCCGGCGGGCATAATGGTATCAAAAGTATCATTTCCCATTTGAATACGAATGTCTTTGATCGAATCAAGGTGGGAATCGGCAGACCAGAAGGAAAAAAAACAGTGGTCCAACATGTGCTTAGTCCTTTCAGCAAAGAAAACCAGCCTTTGATAGAAGAAAGCATATTTCAATCTGTTAAAGCAGTCGAGTATCTCATAGAAGGGCATTCGTTCGTGGATGCGATGAATCAATTCAATTGAGAAAGGAGGAAAAGGAATGGATATCATTCAATTAGTCGGAAAAGATCCGCAAGTAAAAGAATGGATCAGCAATTTAGAAGAAAAAATGCCTAGACAACTAATCACAGGATTAGCTGGCTCAGCGAAGACGCTTCTATTTGCTCGAGCATTTAAGAAAACAAATAAAAATATGATCATTCTGATGCCAAATTTGTATTATGCCAATCAGTTAGCAGAAGATCTGCAACATGTGATTCCGCAGGATCAGATCCATTTATTTCCAGTGGATGAAGTGCTTTCTGCTGAAATGGCCTTTTCTTCTCCAGAAGCGCGAGGCGAGAGAGTCGCAACGCTCAACGCACTTCAAGAAAAAAAAGCAGGTATCTATTTGTTGCCAGTCGCAGCTTTGCACAAGCGGCTGCCGAATAAGAAAACTTGGCTACAGGCGCAATTGAATTGGCATGTTGGTGATGAGATAGATGTGGAAAATCTTCCTCGCCAATTGACTTTGATGGGCTATGTACGAGAAGAAATGGTCGCAAAACCCGGAGAATTCAGTATTCGAGGAAGCATCGTCGATATTTACCCATTAACAACAAACTATCCTATTCGTGTAGAATTATTTGATGTAGAGATAGATTCTATGCGGTATTTTGAAGCAGAAACACAACGTTCAATCGAAAAAACGGAAGAAATCTGGGTTTCTCCAACGAGTGAACAAGTCTATGGACCAGAGGATCTGGAACATGGAATAGAGCAAATGCAAAAAATGCTAGAAAAACGGCTTGCTGCGACCACAGAAGAAGCAGACCGCGAGTTTTTACAAGATTACTTTGGTCAGATGACTTCAAGTTGGCAAGCAGGTATCCCGACAGAAGAAGCAAAATTCTACTCAGATCTTCTTTACCAAGAATTTGTAACGATCTTGGATTATTTTCCTTCAAATAGTTTACTAGTCGTTGATGATTACCAACGGATCATGGAAACAAATCGGGAAATCGAAAGGGAAGCGGCAGAATGGCATACTCAAAAAATCAGCGAATTGCGGGTTTTTTCTGAGCAGTCATTTTCAGCAGATGTACAAAGAATCGTTCAAAAGGAAAAATTTACTACAACCTTTTTCTCACTCTTCCAAAAAGGGATGGGAAATCTTCGTTTCCAAGCAATCCATAATTTTCAATATCGGACGATGCAACAGTTCTTCGGACAAATGCCATTGCTGAAAACAGAAATGGATCGTTGGCGCAAGCAAAAACAGACTGTTGTGATCTTTATTCCGACAAAGGACAGAATACGTAAAGCAGAACAAATGCTTCGAGATGAAGATATATTAGTAGTAGAAACAGAAAAAAATGCATTGATCAGAGGACAGGTACAATTAGTTGAAGGAGCTTTGCAGGCTGGTTTTGAACTTCCTCAAGAAAAAATAGTAGCTATCACAGAAAAAGAAATTTTCCAAAAAACGACGAAAAAACAAACGAGACGACAAACAGTAACAAACGCAGAGCGATTGAAAAGCTATAATGAGTTAAAAGCAGGAGATTACGTTGTCCATGCCAATCATGGTATCGGGAAATACATTGGGATGGAAACGCTAGAAGTAGATGGCGTTCACCAAGACTATATGACTATTTTGTATCAAAACGACGACAAACTGTTTATTCCTGTTACTCAACTGAATCTGATCCAAAAATATGTCGCCTCGGAAGCCAAAGCACCTCGCATCAATAAGTTAGGCGGAAGTGAATGGACGAAAACTAAACGAAAAGTATCTTCGAAAATCGAAGATATCGCTGACGATTTAATCAAACTATACGCAGCAAGAGAATCAGAAAAAGGATATGCTTTTGGTCCTGATGACGCCTACCAAAAAGAATTTGAAAATGCTTTCCCTTATTCTGAAACAGATGACCAGTTGAGAAGTGCAGCGGAGATCAAGCGGGATATGGAAAAAGAAAAACCAATGGATCGACTACTCGTAGGTGATGTTGGTTATGGGAAAACAGAAGTAGCGCTTCGAGCGGCCTTTAAAGCGATAAAGGAAAGCAAACAAGTAGCCTTTTTAGTTCCAACAACGATCTTGGCACAGCAGCACTATGAAACGATGCTGGAAAGATTTGAAGGTTTCCCCGTAAATATCGGGCTATTAAGTCGTTTCAGAACAAGAAAGCAACAAAAAGAAACCATCGAACAACTGCGCACAGGTCAAGTTGATATTGTTGTAGGAACCCATCGAATCTTGTCAAAAGATATTGAATTTAGCGATTTGGGTCTATTGATCATTGACGAAGAACAACGTTTTGGTGTAAAACATAAAGAACGATTGAAACAGTTACGTGCACAAGTGGATGTTTTGACTCTGACAGCAACACCGATTCCGAGAACTTTGCATATGTCGATGCTAGGCGTGCGAGATCTTTCAGTAATCGAAACACCGCCTGCGAATCGTTATCCGATCCAAACATATGTTATGGAAAAAAATCCTGGGGCTATCCGCGAAGCAATCCATCGAGAAATGGGACGAGGTGGACAAGTATTCTATTTATATAATCGAGTAGAAACGATCGAACAAAAAGTAGAAGAAATCCAAGAACTCGTTCCGGAAGCGCGGATCGGCTATGCTCATGGACAAATGACAGAGGCGCAATTAGAAAATACGCTCTTTGAATTTATTGAAGGTCAGTATGATGTTCTTGTCACTACGACCATCATTGAAACAGGAGTGGATATCCCGAACGCAAATACATTGTTTGTTGAGAACGCTGATTATATGGGTTTATCCACGTTATATCAATTACGCGGACGGGTAGGAAGAAGTAGCCGCGTCGCATATGCTTACTTTATGTATGAGCAGCAGAAGATCCTTAATGAAGTCAGTGAAAAACGTCTTCAGGCAATCAAAGATTTTACAGAATTGGGATCTGGATTCAAAATTGCGATGCGTGATCTTTCCATTCGCGGTGCAGGTAATCTCTTAGGTGCTCAGCAACATGGATTTATTGATGCAGTCGGTTTCGATATGTATTCTCAAATGCTGAGCGAAGCAGTGTCTCGTAAACAAGGAAAGAATAGTCAAGTGGAGAAGACCACTGTTGAGATCGACCTCGGTGTTGATGCATATCTACCTGAAACATACGTGGCAGATCAGCGGCAGAAAATCGAGATCTATAAACGAATTCGTGAACTTGATTCGCAAGAAATGCTAGATGAACTGGAAGATGATCTGCTCGACCGTTTTGGAGAATACCCAGAAGAAGTAGCACACCTCCTGACAATCGGACAGATTAAAATGGATGGCGATCGAGCGCTCTTGGAAACGATAAGGAAACAGGAGCCGCATATCGTCTTTACTCTAAGCAAAGTTGGAACGAAACGCTATAGCGTGGAACAATTATTCGAAGCGCTAACGGCGACGAAACTAAAAGCCAGTCTAGGCGTTGAAAAAGAACAGATGGTGATACGCTTGACGATTCCAAACCAAATGGAAGAAGCAGTGTGGCTTCAGGAAATCCAAAAGTTTGTCAAAGCATTGCGTGAGCAAAAATATCTGTCAGCGTAGGAAGGAGCAACGATTTGGATCATAAAGAAATGCGGCGCGTCATGCAAGGAGCATTTGTACTGACGATTGCTTCTTTCATAGCAAAAGTATTAAGTGCCCTTTACCGAATTCCTCTCCAAAACTTAGTCGGCGACGAAGGTTTTTATGTTTATCAGCAAGTTTATCCAATTTATGGGATAGCAATGACTTTAGCTTTATCAGGTCTTCCGCAGTTCATATCAAAGTACGTTGCAGAAAGAAAGAATCCTTTCGAGCGAAAGCAAGCTTTGCAAAGTCTTTATCCCTTGGTGTTTTGGACAGGCGTCTTTCTGTGGCTGTTTGTCTTTTCATTTAGCAGTTGGATTGCTTGGATGATGGGGGATATACAATTGAAACCACTGATCCAAGTAGTTTCTTTTACCTTTTTGCTGATGCCTGGTTTATCTTTTTATCGAGGGAATTTTCAAGGAAGATTTTTGATGGAACCAACGGCAGTTTCTCAAGTTGTTGAGCAGTTCGTTCGTGTTTCTGTAATCGTCTGTAGTGCGTTTGCTTTTAGAAAGCTCGGATGGACGGTGTACCAAACGGGGACGGCAGCGATGAGTGGAGCCGTTTTTGGCGGGTTATGCGCATATGGAATCCTTCACTACTATGAACAAAAGATTCATGGAGGAGTATTAAGCTTCCGCCGGTTCCCATTATTCAAACAGCCACCAAAATCTTTGATCCGACGCTTTCTAGTAGAAGGCGGTCTGGTTTCGATTTATAGCGGATTACTCATCTTTTTTCAGCTGATCGACTCTTTCTTTGTAAAAAATGCTTTGGAAGTTTACGGTCTATCGGAATATGGTGCGAAGATAGCAAAAGGGGTCTATGACCGAGGGCAGCCTTTGGTTCAATTAGGTTTAGTGATTGCCACCGCATTAAGTGCGACATTTCTGCCTACATTGACCCGTCATTTGACCAATCGGATCTATCGTCAGTTTTTGCAGACAGCCAAAATCTATCTTAGATTGACGACCGCTTTGGCATTAGCTGCATCTTTGGGATTAGCCTTACTGCTTCCTTATATCAATTATGCGTTGTTTAAAGATTATGCAGGAAATGTAGCGCTTGTATTGTTTGTTTTTTCCATTGCTTTTACTGCAGTCATCCAAGCCTATCAAAGTATTGCTCAAAGCAAGAACTCTTTTCGCCCTTCTTTAAAAGGAGCAGGATGGGGGCTCTTGGTAAAAGGATTGACTACTTCTTTTCTAACTGGTTTATTAGGAACAGCCGGAGCAAGCCTGTCTACCCTTTTAGGATTAGGTGTGACGCTTTGGTATTTTGTCCGAATCGAAACAAAAGAACTAAATGCTTTTTGGAAAGAACGACATTTTGGGCGGAAGTTGATTATCAGCCTTCTTTGTATGACAGCAGTCCTGCTGCTGTATTATGGTGTATTGAATATAGTGTTTGGTCCTGTAACTCATCGTTCCACTGCTTTTTTTGTCAGTGTGATAGGCGTTGGGGTTGGCGCATCTGTGTTCATTTATGCAGTGATTCGTCTCCGTCTGTTTACAGTAAGAGAGTGGCTCATGTTGCCATTTGGTAAGAAAATTCTACGATTAAACAAAAAAATCAAAAAGTGAGGAATAAGATATGCGATTAGACAAATTTTTAAAAATATCCCGAATCATCAAAAGACGATCAGTAGCAAAAGAAGTGGCTGATAAAGGAAGGATCCAAATCAACGGAAAATTGGCGAAATCTTCCAGTGACGTCAAAGTAGGCGACATTTTGAAAGTCCAGTTCGGCAACAAAACATTGGAAGTAAAAATTACGGAATTACATGAATCGACCAAAAAAGAAGATGCACAAAAAATGTACGAAATTATTTCTGAAAATCGCACAGAAACACTAGAGAAATAGATTAGACAAGCTTTCATGATATTGGTATAATGAGAAAGACAATCAAAAAAGATTGGAGCGAATCCAAGTGACGAAAAAAAGCAATAAAATCGCTGCGCTAGATACGGAATATGCAAAGAAAAAGTATGCTGAATTTCAGCAACAACAACGACAACTGATTTTTCGAAGACGCAGACTGGCTGCAATTTTTGTTGGTGCTTTGGTCATTTTCGCGATAATAGGTGTGCAGATTTTCCATGATATGCAAAGGATGCATCAATTGAACGAATTGAGAGTCGAAGCAAATACTGAAATGAAAGAAGTCAACGCAGACGTTGATCAGCTGCACCAAGATGTTTCATTGCTGAAAGATGATGAATATGTAGCTAAACTTGCCAGAAGCAAATTCTTTTACTCAAAAGACGGTGAAAAAGTTTATCCTATATTAGAATCAAATACAGACAGCTCGACAAATGAAACAGATCAATCAACTAGTTCTACAACTGCAAAATAAGCAGGAATATAAAAAAGGGAAATAATTAGGAGGAACATTTTTTTTATGTCAATCGAGGTAGGAGCAAAACTGCAAGGAAAAGTATCAGGAATTACAAATTTTGGTGCGTTTATTGATCTAGGTGCTGGAAAAACGGGTCTAGTTCATATTAGCGAAGTGTCAAATGGATATGTAAAAGACATCCATGATGTTTTAAGTGTAGGAGATGAAGTAACAGTCAAAGTTATTTCAGTAAATGATGATGGGAAAATCGGACTATCTATCCGCAAAGCGCAGGAACAACCTGTAGAATCTGGAGAAGAAAGCCGTCCTAAAAAATTTCAACAAAAAGATTCCCGTGACAACCGCAATCGTCCAGCACAGAAAAAATCTTTTTCTCGCAGTCAGCCTTCAGCTCAAAAAGAAGACTTCGATTCATTGATGAGTTCATTTTTGAAAGATAGCGATGACCGCTTATCTTCATTGAAGCGAAACACAGAAGGAAAACGCGGTGGTCGTGGCGGACGCCGCAGCTAATAAAGCTGAAAATAATGATAATGCGACTATTTTAGTCAGAGTATCAACAGAGGGCAGGTTAATTGTCGTTTTAGACGTTTTCCCGCTCTCTTTTTTTAGGAAGAAAGGGTGTGGAAAGAATGAGCGTTGAAAAAGACGGTAAAAAAGTACCGCTATTGCAGCAGTCATTTATTCGGCACGGGAATGAACAAAGATTCTGGCAAAAAGAATCAAGGATTTTAGCAGCGATATCAGGTGGGGTTGATTCGATGGTTTTGCTCCATTTGCTTTTGCAAGCGCAACGCCAAATCGGTTTTTCTTTGGGCGTCGTCCATATCAATCACCAATTGAGAGAAGAATCAGCAGAAGAAGCTACTTATCTTCGCTCATATTGTGAAAAGAAGAATCTCCCTTTATATGTAAGTGTTTGGGAAGATCCGGCCAAAACGGCCATAGAAACAGCAGCCCGTAACTTTCGTTATCAAGCATTCACTCGCGTGATGGAAGAAGAACAATATGATACGTTGATGACTGCTCATCATGGAGATGATCAAATCGAGACGGTGTTGATGAAAATCATTCGTGGAGGACAGTTAAGTACTTTTTCTGGGATCAAAGAAGTACAACCATTTGCTACGGGCAGGCTTGTTCGTCCATTGCTGAGTTTCAGTAAAGAAGAATTATATGCTTATGCAGCAGAATCACAGCTTGTTTACTTTGAGGATCAGACGAACCAATTATTAGATGTCCAAAGAAATCGGCTTCGCCATTTGGTTGTTCCTCAGTTAAAACAAGAAAACACCCAGGTGATGAGACATTTTCAGCAGTTTTCGCAACAGATTCAATGGGCAGACCAAGTCATTCAAAAATGTATGGGGCAGTTAATCGAAAAGGAAGTCGAACAGTTAAAGGATCGATTTCAATTTTCAGCAGAAATGATAGAAAAAATGGAAGAAGCGGAACGATACTATTTTTTCCACTCCTTCTTCGACAAAGTATTCTCAGAAACAGGGGTCATTTTGAAAGAGCAGCAAATGGCATCGATTTTAGAGCAGTGGCAACAGAAAAAAAGTCAATGGCAGCTTAGCATCGGCAACAACTGGGTACTGAAAAGAGAGTACCATTTTGTTGTACTCGCTAAAAAAGAAAAACAAGCCACTGCTCAGACAGAAGATCAGCGCTTGTTGCTTATTCCAGAACAAGGGATACAGTTGAACGAAACAGAATGGATTGGTCTGCTCAAACCTGAACATTCAGAGGACATCAAAGCAACAGATTCATGGTCTCTGTTTTCTCATGACATTTGGGTTCCCGCCGATGTGCAACTATATGTCGAAAAAAGAAAAGCAGGAGACCGTATCCAATTAACGGAGAAACTTACAAAAAAAGTATCTAGATATTTTATCGATCAGAAAGTACCTAATTCACAAAGGCAGCATGCTTGGATCATTACAGATGCCAAAAGAAATATATATAGCTTGATACCTTTTGCCTTTTCATATTTGAGTATTCGTGAAGAAACTGATAAAATACACTACATACTTCTTTACAAATATCAAAAAGAAGCAATTGGAAGGAGAACCTGATGTTGGAAAAGGATATTGAGAGAATTTTGATCTCACAAGAAGAGATACAAGTTCGTTGCAAAGAACTAGGCAAAGAGTTAACAGAAATTTACCAAAACACCAATCCCCTAGTAGTAGGTGTCTTAAAAGGAGCGGTACCATTCATGGCAGATATCGTTCGTTCTATCGATACGTATTTGGAATTGGATTTCATGGATGTTTCAAGCTACGGGAATGCAACAGTCTCGTCAGGGGAAGTAAAAATCGTCAAAGACTTGGATACAAATGTAGAAGGTCGCGATCTGTTGATCGTTGAAGATATCATTGACAGCGGAAGAACACTTGCTTATTTAGTGGATCTTTTCAAATACCGCAAAGCTAAATCAGTCAAAATCGTTACACTACTTGACAAACCCGAAGGAAGAGTAGTAAACATCGAAGCAGATTATGTTGGGTTCAACGTACCAAATGAATTTGTTGTCGGTTATGGCTTGGATTATGCAGAAGCATATCGTAACCTTCCGTACATCGGTGTATTGAAACCTAGTGTTTATCAATCAAATTAATGCTGTATCTCAATTAAATTATGGTACAATAGAATGGTCAGGATTGATAAAAAACTGTTAAATTAAATTGACGCTTAGGGAGGGCAACTATGAACAAAAAGAACAATGGCATGATGAAAAATGCCTTGTATTATGTCCTCGTAATCTTAGCGATGGTAATGGTCGTTTATTTCATTTTTGGTAATAACGGCCAGCGATCGTCAGATATCGAGTACTCAAAATTCACAGAACAACTACAAGCAGGCAAAATCAAAGAGTTTGAAGTGCAGCCTGCAAATGGTGTATATAAGATCACTGGTGAATACAAGGAACAGCAGACAGTCGCTAACAGCGGCGGGTTAGCTATCTTGGGTTCAACAGATACGACTACTACCCATTTCACAACAATCATTTTGCCAAATGATACAACATTGAGCCAAGTAACAGAACTGGCAAAAGAAAACAAAGTTGCTACAACAGTAAAAGAAGAATCAAGCAGCGGCGTATGGGTTTCGTTATTGCTTAGCTTCTTGCCGATCGTGATCATCATCTTTTTCTTCTACATGATGATGGGACAACAAGGCGGCGGTGGTGGCGGTGGCGGCCGTGTCATGAACTTTGGTAAATCAAAAGCCAAAGAAGCAGACAAAAAAGCTAATCGCGTACGTTTTTCTGATGTAGCGGGTGCGGAAGAAGAAAAACAAGAACTAGTTGAAGTTGTTGAATTTCTGAAAGATCCTCGCCGATTTGTTGAATTAGGTGCCCGTATCCCGGCAGGTGTACTTTTAGAAGGACCTCCAGGAACAGGTAAAACCTTGTTAGCAAAAGCTGTTGCCGGAGAAGCTGGTGTACCATTTTATTCGATCTCAGGTTCTGATTTCGTAGAAATGTTTGTCGGTGTCGGGGCAAGCCGTGTTCGTGATTTGTTTGAAACAGCGAAGAAAAACGCACCGGCTATCATTTTCATCGATGAAATTGATGCAGTAGGTCGTCAACGTGGTGCCGGTATGGGCGGCGGACATGATGAACGCGAACAAACATTGAACCAATTGCTTGTAGAAATGGATGGTTTCGACGGAAATGAAGGAGTAATCGTCATTGCTGCAACTAACCGTTCTGACGTACTAGATCCAGCGTTACTACGTCCCGGACGTTTTGACCGTCAAATTTTAGTTGGCCGTCCAGATGTAAAAGGACGTGAAGCAATCTTACGTGTCCATGCACGGAATAAACCGATGGCCGATGATGTTGACTTGAAAGTTGTTGCTCAACAGACTCCAGGATTTGCCGGAGCAGATTTGGAAAACGTCTTGAATGAAGCGGCGCTAGTAGCTGCTAGAAGAAATAAAAAGAAAATCGATGCTTCTGATATCGATGAAGCGGAAGATCGCGTGATTGCAGGTCCAGCTAAAAAAGATCGTGTAATCAGCAAAAAAGAACGCGAAATGGTTGCTTATCACGAAGCTGGTCATACGATTGTCGGATTAGTGTTAAGTCGCGCTCGGGTCGTCCACAAAGTAACGATTATCCCTCGCGGACGCGCTGGTGGATATATGATCGCTTTACCAAAAGAAGATCAGTTCTTGATGACAAAAGAAGATATGTTTGAACAAATCGTAGGCTTGCTTGGTGGACGTACAGCTGAAGAAATCATCTTCAATGTCCAATCAACTGGTGCTTCCAATGACTTTGAACAAGCGACAGCTTTAGCACGAAGCATGGTAACAGAATATGGAATGAGCGATCGTTTAGGTCCCGTTCAATATGAAGGCAATCATCAAGTGTTCGTTGGCCGCGACTACGGTCAAACAAAAGCTTACTCTGAACAAGTTGCTTTCGAAATTGATCAAGAAGTACGCAAGATTTTGATGGAAGCTCATGCCAAAGCTCATGAAATCATCGAAGCTCATCGTGCACAGCATAAATTGATTGCTGAAAAACTTCTGGAATTCGAAACATTGGATGCCAAAGCAATCAAATCGTTATTCGAACACGGTGTGATGCCTGAAGGTACTGAGTCAAATGATTATCCAAGCGAAAAAGAAGCGAAAACTTTTGAAGAAGCAAAACGTGCTTTGGAAGAAAAAGACGCTGAAAAACAAGCAGAAGAAAAACGTGATTTTGAAGAAGCAAAACATGAACTGCATGAGGAAAATAAAGCAGAGCATGATTCAGATTCTCAACAATCAGAAGATGATCATTCAGACGATCGATACAAATAAAAAAATATAGGTCAATTGATCTGATAGGACTCCCGAAAACCGGAACAAAAACCGGTTTTCGGGAGATTTCTTTATTTAAGATGTAAATAGGATGATGTCCTGTTTTCTAGATGATTCTGAATTATTTTTAAAAGAAGCATTCCAAAGTTGAAAAAAGCAGGAGTTGCTAGTATGATTCACTATGAGTTTAAAAACGGAAAAAGGAGTACATAACAAATGAAAGATTATCTGGTTAAGGCACTTGCTCACGACGGATTCGTACGAGCATACGCCGTTCAAGCAACAAATACCGTAGCGGAGGCACAAAGACGTCATGATACTTGGCATACGTCCTCAGCTGCTTTAGGACGAACATTAGTGGGCAGTCTGCTGCTTGGTGCAACACTTAAAGGAGAAGATAAACTAACTGTTCGAATCCAAGGCGATGGTCCAGCAGCGGGAATCGTAGTAGATGCAAATGGGAAGGGAGATGTGAAAGGCTACATCAAAAATCCGCATCTCAGTCTTCCTTTGAATAGTGAAGGTAAAATCGATGTGCGAGGAGCAGTTGGGACACAAGGGATGTTTACTGTCACAAAAGATTTAGGATTAAAAGAACCTTTTTCTGGACAAACGCCAATTGTTTCTGGAGAAATCGCTGAAGATTTTACTTACTATCTCGCTATCTCAGAACAAATCCCTTCAGCTGTTGGACTAAGTGTACTGGTCAATACTGATGACAGTATCAAGACAGCGGGTGGATTCATGATTCAAATCATGCCAGGTGCCGATGAAGAAACAATCAGCAAGATTGAGGAACAATTAAAAACAACACCAAGAATCTCTACTCTCTTAGATGAAGGACAGACACCAGAAGAAATATTGAAGGGATTGCTTGATACAGAAGAGCTGAACGTTTTAGAAAAAATGCCTGTTCAATTCAAATGTGACTGTTCGAAAGAAAAATTTGCAGAAGCAATTATCGCGCTAGGTGCAGAAGAAATCCAAGCAATGATAGATGAAGATCATGGAGCAGAAGCGGTATGCTCTTTCTGTAACAATAAATACAAGTATAGTGAAGAAGAATTAGCTGGATTGAAGAAAGAAGCCTTAGGAGGAATTTAAGTGGAACACAAATGGAAAATCGGCAATGTTGAAATCCCTAATCGTGTCGTTGTTGCGCCGATGGCTGGAATAACAAATTCAGCATTTCGAGTCACTGTCAAAGAATTTGGTGCAGGCTTAGTCGTATGTGAAATGATCAGTGACCAAGGTATCCATTTCAGAAACAAAAAAACTTTAGAGATGCTCCACATTGAAGAAACAGAACATCCATTAAGTTTACAGATATTTGGCGGGAACAAAGACAGCCTAGTTGAAGCCGCTCAATTTGTCGAAGAAAACACAGCTGCAGATATAATAGATATCAATATGGGCTGCCCAGTAAACAAAGTGATCAAAGCAGAAGCAGGGGCAAAGTGGCTTTTAGATCCTGAGAAAGTATACGAAATGGTTCAAGCTGTTTCTTCAGCAGTAGATATCCCTGTAACGGTCAAGATGCGTATCGGTTGGGATGAAGAACACGTCTTTGCTGTAGAAAATGCATTAGCAGCACAATCAGCTGGAGCAAGTGCCATCGCTATGCACGGGCGTACGCGGGTTCAGATGTATGAGGGAAAAGCAGATTGGGAAATATTAAAAGAAGTAAAAAAACATCTCACCATCCCATTTATGGGGAACGGGGATGTCAAAACACCCGAAGATGCAAAACGGATGCTTGATTATGTTGGTGCAGACGGTGTGATGATTGGCCGGGCAGCTTTGGGAAACCCATGGATGATTCATCGTACACAGCATTATCTAGAAACAGGAGAACTGATTCCTGAGCCAACACCAGCCGAAAAGATTGCTACAGCTAAACTTCATTTACAACGCTTAGCAGATCTCAAAGGAGAAAAAGTAGCATGTAGAGAATTCAGAACACATGCGGCTTATTATTTAAAAGGGATTCCTCGAGCAGCAAAAGTGAAAGTAGCAATCAATCAGACAGAAAATCAGCAAGAAATCAATGATCTGCTGGATCAATTTGTAGAAAAAGCAGAAAAAGTACTATTGAAACAAACGTTGTGATTTCTAAGTTTTTCGTGAATTTTCAAGCCGAAATTCCAAGTTCGGCTTGCTTTTTTTGTGTTTCATTGGCATTATAGGAAAGAGATTAACATGAGAATGGAGGAACTTTTGTGACACAGGAACAACAACATCAAGTAGAAGATTTAAATGATCAAATGCTTGTACGTCGTCAAAAAATGGAACAATTGCGTGAAGATGGAATCGATCCATTTGGAAAAAGATTTGAACGCACACACAACTCAGAAGAATTGCATGAACTATTTGATCCAAGAACAAAAGAAGAACTAGCAGAGATGGGATTGACCGCTAGTGTAGCTGGTCGTATGATGACTCGCCGAGGAAAAGGAAAAGCTGGATTTGCGCATCTACAAGATCGTGAAGGCCAAATTCAAATTTATGTGAGAAAAGACCAAGTAGGTGATGAAGCCTATGAAGTATTCAAACATGCAGACCTTGGAGATTTCTTTGGTGTAACTGGACAAATCATGAAAACAGACACAGGCGAAGTTTCTATCAAAGCTTCAGAAATCACGATTTTGTCAAAAGCACTTCGTCCACTGCCAGATAAATACCATGGCTTGACGAATATTGAACAACGCTACAGACAACGCTACTTGGATTTGATCAGTAATCGCGAAAGCTTTGACCGATTTATGAAACGAAGCCAAATTATCAGCGAGATCCGTCGTTATTTAGATGGCAATGGCTATATCGAAGTAGAAACGCCAGTATTGCATAATGAGGCAGGTGGAGCCGCTGCTCGTCCATTCATCACACACCATAATGCACTGGATATTGATTTATATTTGCGTATCGCGTTGGAACTTCATTTGAAACGACTAATTGTCGGAGGAATGGAAAAAGTTTATGAAATCGGTCGTGTTTTCCGTAATGAAGGGATTGACACTACGCATAATCCAGAATTTACGATGTTAGAAGCATACACAGCATATACTGATTTCAATGATGTAATGAATCTGACAGAAGGTATTATCCGTAACGCAGCTGAAAAAGTACTAGGGACAGCGAAAATCACATATGATGGACAAGCTGTTGACTTAGAAAGCGACTTTAAACGTATCCATATGGTAGATGCGATCAAAGAACAAACTGGTGTAGACTTCTGGAAAGAAATGACATTGGAAGAAGCATTAGCCTTAGCTGAAAAACATAACGTAGAAGTAACAGAAGCGATGGGTGTCGGACATGTTATCAATGAATTCTTTGAAACGTTTGTTGAAGAAACGTTGACACAACCGACATTTGTTTACGGACATCCAGTCGAAGTTTCGCCGTTAGCGAAGAAAAATCCAGAAGATCCTCGATTCACAGACCGATTCGAACTATTTATCGTAGGACGCGAATTTGCTAATGCCTTTACGGAACTGAACGATCCAATCGATCAAAGAGAACGATTTGAAGCACAAGAAAAAGAACGTGAACTAGGGAACGATGAAGCTCACGGTGTAGACGAAGACTTCTTGGAAGCATTAGAATACGGTATGCCGCCAACTGGTGGTCTAGGTATCGGGATTGACAGATTAGTGATGCTGCTAACTGACGCTCAATCCATTCGGGACGTTCTACTATTCCCAACAATGAGATAATCAAATAAAAGCTGTCTAGGGGACTCCTTAGGCAGCTTTTGCTATGTAGAAAGCAACAAACAATAACGAATGTTCAAAAGCTGTTATCAAATATTGCAGACATTAATGGAGCCGAAAGCGAACGATGAAGAAAGAAAAGTAGTAAATAATCGCTTATTGAAAAAAGCTTGAAAAAATACAAAAAATTCGTTGACCAAGATAAATTTAGTTGGTATATTATTACTTGTCCAAAAGACAGAAGGAAATATTTCTTCAAAAACATAACAAAAAAGTTATTGACATGTTGCTAACGACATGATAAGATAACTGAGTCGTTAAAAAAGAACAGCTTGCGAAGCTTGATTCTATCG